>JAGVXQ010000063.1 GCA_018303705.1 Candidatus Woesearchaeota archaeon | reverse complement strand
AAGGACTTTCATACAGCCTGGCAGCGAGTTGAGAGAATTTGGAGCCAAGCTAAAGTTCAATCCAGACAGCGATATAATAGAAGGAAAAAGAGTAATAGTAGTTGATGACTCGATTGTGAGGGGAAACAATGCAAGCAAGGTTGTAGGAATGCTTAGAAGAAAGGGTGCTAGAGAAGTGCATGTTAAGGTTACTTTTCCACCATGGGAAAGACACTGCGATAAAGGGATTGACACAAAGGAAGATCATGAATTGATTGCAAACATTTATGACATGGAGGGCATAAGGAAAAAAATAGGGTGTGACACAGTGCAATACCTTAGTTTAGAGGGCTTGATGAAATCCATTCCTAATTCTGAGAACAAGTTCTGCATACATTGCACAGGGCATTAGAGATTTTTCATGGGAAGGGTATTGATCTATTGTTGTCTAGCCTGTCGTAAAGGCCAAGAAAAGAGGATTCGCCTGGCTTTAGTCTACATTCCAGGGTTATTTTTTTTGGATCGCAGTTTGGCAATAGACCATTGTAACATTGGGCAAGGAGAATTTCCATGTTTTTTAACTCGTATACTTCGCAATATTCGCCTATGGGCTTTTCATCTAGCATTATCTTGTATGTGTGCCATATTCTATCACCGCTTTTAATTATTGGGCCTTCTACTGACAACTCTCCATTTTTTCTTAAAAATTGTTCAAAATTTTGTGCTCGTTGCAATATTGGCATAAAATTACGATAGCAACATTTTATTTAAAACTTTCTATTTTTTATCATTTTATAATGGTTACAATTTAATGTGTGCAAAAAGTAATAAATAGAAACAATTTTCTCGTGGTATGTCTAGGAAGAAAGAATCAATTTTGTTTAGAATTGTAAGAGCAATATTTTTTGGTATATGGTTTGTAATAAAAGGCATAGCAAATGGCATTTGTTTTATTTTCAAGGCTTTATTTAATAAAATACAAGAGAAGGCTAAAAGCAGAAAGCTAAAGAGAAATACTGTTTACATGGCACAATCTAAATTTGAAAGGTTCAATGTGATCAAGGAATCTGCTGGAAATTTCGTTTCACTTGAGCAAAAGCTGCAAAATGAATCGATAATAGCATTGATATTCGGCAAAAGAGGGTCTGGCAAAAGCGCTCTGGGCTTTAAGCTGCTGGAAAACATAAACAGCAAGACTGGAAGAAAATGCTATGTTTTGGGGGTTCAACAATCCTTGATGCCTAGCTGGATCAACCCTATAGATGATGTTGAAAATGCACCTGACAACAGCGTGGTCCTTGTTGATGAGGGGGCGATTTCATTTAGCTCAAGGGATAGCATGAGCTCAAAAAACAAGGAGCTGACAAAAATACTGGCCATAGCGAGGCACAAAGACCTGACTTTGATTTTTATAACGCAAAACACTGGCTTGATAGACAAAAATGTCCTGAAGCTTGTTGACATACTATTGATAAAAGAAGGCAGCTTGCTGCAGGTTGAAATGGAAAGGTCTGAGATAAAGAAGTTCTATGAAAAAGCCCATGACTCCTTTAAGGAATTGCAAGGTGACAGGAAACAATATGCATACATGATTGATTCTGACTTTGAGGGGGTTATTTCTTATGGATATCATTAAAATGTAAAAAGATGGGAAATAAATTTTATTCGATTAGCACGGCAATAGATTATCCCTCAGCACCGCCGCATCTCGGGCATATGTACGAGAAGGTTTGCGCAGATGCAATAGCAAGGTTCAAGCGGCTTGAGGGAAAGAATGTTCATTTCTCAACAGGATTAGACTGCCATGGGAGCAAAATAGCCAGGTATGCTAGGGAAGCAGGAAAAACTCCTGAAGAGTTTGTTGCCTGCATGGAAGGATTTTTTCTGGAATTATGCAAGAATTATAACATATCATATGATGATTTCATAAAGACCATAGAAAAAAGGCATGAAGATGTTGTTGCAAAGATGATTGTTGCTTTGAACAAAAAAGGGGACATTTACAAGGGCAAGTATTCTGGGTATTATTGTTCTGATTGCGAAACTTATTTCTCAAAAGAGGAGCTCGAGAACGGCATAAACTGCCCGACGCACAAAAGGCCAACAGAATTCTTGGAAGAGGATGCATATTTTTTCAAGATGGGCAAATACCAGAACAAGATTGCAGATTATATCAAAAACAACCCTAACTTCATAAGGCCTGAAAAAAAGAAAAATGAAATACTGGCCAGATTAAGCGAGCCACTGCATGACTTATGCCTGACAAGACAAAAGATAACATGGGGCTTACCATTTCCTTTAGACAATAAATTAGTAACAGCAATATGGATAGATGCGCTAATAAATTATTTGACAACACTGGAGTATCCAAACAAGAAGTTTAAGGAGTACTGGCCGATGCTGCACATCATAGGAAGCGACATAATATGGCACCATAGCGTTATATGGGGCACGTGGCTTTTGGCTTCAGGCGTCAAACTGCCTAATGTCTATGTCCATGGCTTCATAAGNTGGCTTCATAAGAAGCTCAACTGGTGAAAAAATGAGCAAGAGCCTTGGCAATGTCATAGACCCGTTGGAAATCATTAAAAAATATCCTGCTGACAGCATAAGGTATTTCTTGATAAGGGAGATACCTTTTGGGGATGATGGTGACTTTTCTGAGAATGCATTGGTAAACAGGCATAATAATGAACTGGCAAATGACCTTGGCAATCTGGTAAGCAGGGTGCTGACATTAGCTGAGAAGAACTTTGAATCCGTGAAAAAGACAGCAATTGACAAGGAACTGAAGTCCAAGCTTAACATTGCTAAGATTAATGATTGCATGAATAGGTATGAGCTGCATAATGCGCTAAGCGAGATATGGAAGTTTGTCAATGAAGCAAACAGGTATGTGAATGAAAAAAGGCCTTGGGAGCTGAAAAACAAGAAGCTTGAGAAATGCATTTACAATCTGCTTGAGTCAATAAGGATAATATCCATATTAACATGGCCATTCATGCCAGGGACATCAGATAGAATAAGCAGGCAGTTGAATGTTAAATTGGGCTCTTTAAAGGAATGCAAGTTCGGAGTTATCAAGGAATACAGGGTTGAGAAAGGCGAGATATTATTTAAGAAGATTAATTAATGATAAAAACTTCTTTAGAAAAACAGTCTTAATTTTTAATGATAAAATGACAATCCAAAAAACAAAACCAAACAAAAGTGAAGAAATTGAGCATATATTACATCCCATAGTAAAGAGCTGGTTCTTTTCGAAGTTCAAGGAATTTTCATTGCCGCAATTATACTCGATTTTGGAGGTTCATTCAAGAAAGAATATTCTGGTCTCAGCCAGTACAGGAAGTGGCAAGACATTGACTGCTTTTCTTGCAATATTAAATGAGTTAATAGACTCGTCACAAAAAGGGATTTTGGAAAACAAGGTTTACTGCATTTATATTTCACCACTTAAAGCACTCTCGAATGACGTTCAAATCAATCTTAAAGAGCCATTAAAAGAAATGGAAGAGCAATCAGGCAACAGATTCGGAATAAGGATTGCTGTTAGAACTGGGGACACAACACAAGCAGAAAAAGCAGATATGCTAAAGAAACCTCCGCATATCCTTATAACGACACCAGAATCAGCAGCAATATTATTGTCGTCGTATAGGTTCTGTGAGTATTTGAAAAATGTTGATTTTTGCATAATAGATGAGATTCATGCATTGGCAGAGAACAAGAGGGGGGTACACCTTTCTTTGAGTCTAGAGAGGCTGCAAACCTTGTCGCCCGCAATGACGAGAGTCGGATTAAGTGCGACAATATCCCCATTGGATGAGATAGCAAAATTCCTTGTTGGATATGAAAAAGAAAAACTAAGGGACTGCATTGTTGTTGATGTGCCTTTCTTGAAGGAACTGGACTTGAGTGTAATGAGCCCTGTTAAGGATATAATGGACACAGTTTATGGGCACATGCACAATGAAATGTATAGCATAATGGACAAGATGATACAGCAGCACAGAACAACACTGATATTTACAAATACAAGGTCTGCTACAGAGAGGGTTGTGCATTTCCTAAAAACAAGGTTTCCTAAGAATTATACAGAAAACATTGGTGCGCATCATGGATCATTGTCAAAAGAGCACAGGCTTGAACTTGAAAAGCGAATGAGAGAAGGAAAACTAAAGGTAGTTGTTTCTAGCACCAGTTTGGAATTAGGAATAGACATAGGTTATATAGATCTTGTCATATTGCTTGGCTCACCAAAGTCTGTTGCAAGAACAAAGCAAAGGTTAGGACGATCAGGCCATAAGCTGCATGCTAAGATATATGGCAAGATACTAGTTCTAGACAGGGATGACCTTGTAGAATGTTCTTTAATAGCAAAAGATGTGATAGAGCACAGGATAGATAACATACACATACCGACCAACTGCCTTGATGTATTAGCACAGCAGATTTTTGGCATAGCAATATCAGGGCAGGTACACATAAATGAATTGTATGGGATGATTAAGGGAAGCTATTGTTACCATGAACTGAATAGAGTTGATTTTGATGAGATAATAGATTACCTTTCTGGAAGATACATTTCTTTGGAAGACAGGCATATTTATGCAAGGATATGGCATGATGAGGAAACGAAGATGATAGGCAAGAAAGGCAAGCTTGCAAGGGTATTGTACATGACAAACATCGGAACTATACCAGATGAATCACATGTGAAGGTGAAAGTTGGCAATTTGGTGATAGGTATGATTGATGAGGGGTTTCTTGAGAGATTGAACAAGGGTGATGTCTTTGTTTTAGGCGGGAATGTTTATGAATTTAAGCATGCAAAGGGCATGACTGCGTTTGTAAATGCAACTGTGAACAAGCAGCCTAATGTACCAAGCTGGTTCTCTGATGTACTGCCTCTGAGTTTTGGGCTTGCAATGGACATACAGAGGTTCAGGAAACTTGTGAATGGTTATTTTAAGGAAAAGAAAACCAAGGAAGAGATAAAAAGATTCATCAAGGATTACTTGTATGCTGAGGAAAATTCTGTTGAGGCAATGTACAATTATTTTTATGAGCAGTACAATTACTTGGAAATACCGCATTATGGCAAGATGGTAATAGAGCATTACAGCGAGAACAACATGAAATATTCGGTATTTCATTCATTGTATGGGAGGAGAGTAAATGATGTACTGTCTAGGGCAGTAGCATTTGCAATAGCAAAGGTCGAGCATGTTGATGTTGAAATCGGAATAAATGACAATGGGTTTTATGTTGCATCTGAAAAAAATGTGAATGTTGTGAAAGCACTAAAATCCTTGAAAAGCAAGGAGCTTAGGGATGTTGTTTCTCTGGCAATAGACCAGACAGAGATATTGAAAAGAAGGTTTAGGCACTGCGCTACAAGGGCATTGATGATACTGAGAAGCTACAAGGGAATGACAAAAAACGTAGGGGTGCAGCAGATGTCTTCTGCGTTATTATTAAATGCTGTAAGAAGGATATCAAATGACTTTCCTATACTGAGGGAAGCAAGGCGGGAGATACTTGAAGATTTGATGGATGTTGAAAATGCTGTTGATGTTCTTAGAAAAATAGAAGGAAATGAGATTGAAATAAAGGAGTTTATCACATTGATACCAAGCCCTTTTGCGTTCAACATAGTGATGCAGGGCCATTTGGATGTATTGAAGGCTGATGACAAGATTGAGTTCCTGAAAAGGATGCACAGGCAGGTACTGGCCAAGATTGCATTGAAGAAGAAGCAGCAAAATTAAAAGAGAATAAATCTGCTGATGAACAATAGTTTTGATAAAAAATGTTTTGATAAAAAAGATTAAAGCTTTAAGTGTTCTGTTAGTTTCAAGCATGATTGAAGCTATGGAAACCTATTTATATAATGCAATCATGTAAGATTTTATGAAAACAAAGTTTAAAAAAATTTTACAGGGATTATTTATAGTTTTTTTAGTTGGCATACTACTGACGTCTTGCACAAAGACAGGAAAAATAGACAACAAGGCAAAGTACAGCGAGCTTGAGACAACACAAGACTTGAAAAGATTCAATTCAATTGATGAACTTAAAAAATTCTTGAAGGAATCACAGCAGCAGGCTTCTAGTTCCAGGCTAGGAGGAATACTTGAGAAATCTATGGCAATGGCAGATTCCCTGCAAGCATCGCCTGCGATACCAGAGAGATCTGAAGCAGGGGGAGCAGCAGATTATTCAACGACAAACATACAGGTAGCTGGTGTTGATGAGGCTGATTTTGTTAAAAATGACAACGAGTACATTTACATGATAGCACAGAACAGGCTTGTCATAGTTGATGCATTTCCTGCTGAGAATGCCAAGATAGTTTCAGAAACAGAGCTTAAGGGAACACCCCAGAACATGCTTCTGAATGATGACAAACTAGTGATATTTACAGTGGATTATGAAAACAGGTATGCAATACCAGAATATGATTTCATGCCAAGGCCAATATACTCACAGAATACAAAAATATTGGTATATGACGTAAAAGACAGGAAAAACCCCAAACTTGAGAATGATTACAGCATGGACGGGTATTATTATGAATCAAGGATGATAGGTAATTATGTGTATTTCATTGTTAAGGACAATGTAAACTATTATGATTACTGGATAAACGCCCCTGAGATAAAAAGCCCTAAAATGGAGACCTTAAGGCCAGAGATATATTACTTTGACAACCCTGAGTATGGGTATACGTTCAATACTGTAGCTGCTTTTAACATAAATGATGATGCAAGCATAAACGCAAAGACATTCATGATGGGATATGCGAACAACCTTTATGTTTCTAAGGACAGCATCTACATATCGTACCAGAAGAACATGCCTTATGTGTATGGACAAAAATACAATGAGGAACGCTTCTATGATGTCATATTGGTGTTGCTTCCTGATAAAGTGCAAGATGAAATAAATGACATTAAGAATGACAAGGAAATAAGCCCTGCGGAGAGATGGAGCAAGATATCCGGTGTTCTAGAAGAGATGTACAACAGCATGGACGAGAATGAGAAGCAGGACCTGATAGACAAAATAGGGGGGGAAGTTGAGGCATACGAGATAAAGCAGGAACAAGATAGAAGAAAGACTGTAATACACAAGATAGGCATATCAAATGGAGACATAAAATATGAGGACAGAGAGGAAGTGCCTGGATACATATTAAACCAATTTTCGATGGATGAAAGCGGTGGATATTTCAGGGTTGCAACAACTACATACATATACACTTCTAAGTCAATAATGTACAACAATGTTTATGTATTGGATGGCAACATGAAAATAGTTGGCAAACTTGAGGACATAGCACCTGATGAGAGAATATACTCAACTAGGTTTATTGGAGACAGGCTTTACATGGTAACTTTTAAGCGCATAGATCCATTGTTTGTAATTGACTTGTCTGATGCAAGAAATCCTGAAATACTAGGAAAGTTAAAGATACCTGGATATTCTGATTACCTTCATCCCTATGACAAGGACCATATAATAGGGATAGGCAAGGAAACTGACAGCAATGAATGGGGCGGAGTGTCTACAAGGGGTGTTAAGCTGGCATTTTTTGATGTTTCAGATGTTTCAAACCCTAAGCTTGTTGACAAGTATGAGATAGGTCAGGAGGGATCTGACTCAGAGGCGTTGTATGAACATAAAGCATTCTTGTTTGACAAGAAAAAGAACATACTGGTAATTCCTGTTAGGGAAGTAAAAGGCAGGTATTACAACACAAAGTATGGGTACTATGACTGGAGAACATGGAGAGGGGCTTATGTGTTTGGCTTGAATACTGAAAATGGATTTGAATTGAAAGGCAAGATAACACATTCTGAGAACAATGAAAGAGATTCATATGGATGGTGGAGTTCACTAGATGCTGTAAGAAGGTCATTGTACATGGACGATGTTCTCTATACAGTATCCGGCAAGAAGATAAAAGCAAATGACATAAACAACATAGAC
>JAGVXQ010000018.1 GCA_018303705.1 Candidatus Woesearchaeota archaeon | reverse complement strand
TTTTAATTATAATAGGGGTTCTTTTGTTTAAGATTTTAGGGTTTACTGGAGATGTGATAAGACCGCCGTGCGGAGGCGGAAAAATAAATATAGATTTTTCTGTTTTTGGCAGCAAGACAGGCGATGCTGTTGCATATGAGCCTTTGCATACAGCAAGAATAACATTAGAAAGAGAGGGTGCAAACTGCATGTATGAGGGCAAGACAAGCAAGGATGGCAAGCTAAGCTTTCCTGTTATGGTCGAGGGAAGCTACAAGATGACGATAAAGATGAAGGACATAAACAGGGGAAAAACTTTGTGTGATGTGTACAAGGAAAACATAGACATCAGCGAAGATGGGTTTTATAGTGTTGTGCTGACGAATTGCAACCAGCATGCGTTTAACATATAAAAGGAGTGCAAAAATGGCAAGCAAATTAAATCCAAAGGTTGTTTCTTTGTCTTTTGCCAGCGTGGCAGCCATATGGTATGTTGCATGCGCTGCTTTTGTATTGATATTCCCTGATTCTGCGATAAGTGTTTTTGGAAACATATTCCATGGGATAGACATCTCGCAGATAGCAACAAGCAGCATAACTGCAGGCGGTTTGGTTATTGGGCTTATAGAGGTAACAATCGGATCATTGCTTACTGGCTGGATTTTTGCAGAGATATACAATTATTTTTCTGGAAAGCTTTAAGCTCCCAATACTTTTTCTTTTTTGTTTAAAGCATAGGCTAGTTGGAGATTATTGCTTTTATTCTTCGTATGCCTGCTGCTATAGACTCCTCTTTTATTATCTTGAATCTGCCTATTTCTGATGTGTTGCTGACATGAGGACCCGCGCATACTTCCTTTGAGTAATCGCCTATTATGTATACAGATACTTTGTCAGCGTACTTGTCCTTGAACATTGCTTGGGCGCCTAGATTTTTTGCATCTTCCAATGACATTTCTTTCCTTTCAACAGGCAATCTTAGGGATATAACACGATTGACTTCATTTTCAATGTCTTTTACTTGGCTTTCAGTAAGCTTTGCATCATAGTTGAAATCAAACCTTAGCCTTTCAGGGGTTATGTTGCTCCCCTTTTGCTGTATTTTTGGATTTATGACATCCCTTAGTGCCTGGTTCAATATATGTGTAGCTGTATGTATTCTTGTTGTCACCTCAGAGACCTCGCCAAGGCCACCCTTGAATTTTTTTTCTGCGCCTATTCTTGAAATGCCTTGGTGAAGCCCGTATTCTTTCTTAAAGCCTTCCTCATCAACTTCAAGGCCCTTTTCTTTTGCTAATTCTGTTGTCATCTCAAGTGGAAAACCAAAGCTTTGGTAAAGCATGAAGGCATCCTTTGCGTTTATTATCTGCTGGGTTGAGCCTGTTATTTTTTTAAATTCCTTTAGGCCATGAGTTAATGTTGACCTGAAGCGCTCTTCTTCCTTATTTAGCTCATTAATTATGAATGCCTTGTTATGGCCTAATTCATTGTAATCATCCTTGTATTCTTCGATTACTGTACTTGCTATTTCAGATGTAAAATCGTTGTCTATGCCAAGAAGCTTGCCGTGCCTTATGGATTTTCTTATGAGCCTTCTTATCACATAGCCCTGGTCTATATTTGATGGAGGAACATGTTTTTCATCGCCCAGTATGAATGTTGCTGCCCTTATGTGGTCTGCGATTATGCGCATCGACCTTGCAGTGTCATTGTTTTTTTCATATTTCTTGCCTGAAATGGATTCTATCTTTCTTATTATTGGCTTGAATATCGTTGTTTGATAGTTGTCACTTAAGCCGTTTATGACGGCCAGGGTTCTTTCGACTCCCATGCCTGTATCTACGTTCTTGTTATTCAGCTCTTCGTATTTACCTTGATTTGTCTTGTTGTACTGCATGAATACATCATTCCATATTTCGCACCAATTCTTTTCGTCATTGCCTGGGTTGCTGTTTTTCTGCATAGGCAACTTTCCAATGTAGTAAAACATTTCTGTATCTGGTCCGCATGGGCCTGTTTCTCCTGCTGGACCCCACCAATTGTTATTTTTAGGCAGGTATGCTATCCTTTCTTTTGGTATTCCTAGAGATGCCCAGATCCTTGCTGCTTCATCGTCTCTTGGGGCATCATTGTCGCCAGCAAATACTGATATGCCAAGCCTTTCTATCGGGATATTGATTTCTTTTGTCAGGAATTCAAAGCTCCATTCAATTGCTTCCTTTTTGAAGTAATCGCCAAGTGACCAGTTGCCTAGCATCTCGAAGAAGGTATGGTGGGATGCATCGCCAACCTCGTCTATGTCAGATGTCCTTATACATTTCTGCACATCAGCAAGGCGTTTTCCAAGCGGATGCTTCTGGCCCATTAAATATGGAACCAATGGGTGCATGCCTGCTGTAGTAAACAGAACCGAGGGATCGTTTTCAGGTATTAAAGAAGCTGACCCTATTATTGCGTGTTTCTTTGTCTTGAAAAATTCAGTGTACTTTTCTATTAATTCCTGCCTTGTTTTAACCATGGACTAATCTGAAAAGAGAAATTATTTAAAACTTGTTGTTTTTACAGGGCGTCTATCTTTTCTTTTAGCTTCCTTAGCTCGTCTTCAAGATTTTTGC
The DNA here is from genome assembly GCA_018303705.1 of Candidatus Woesearchaeota archaeon. GTDB lineage: Archaea > Nanobdellota > Nanobdellia > SCGC-AAA011-G17 > JACPNG01 > JAGVXQ01. Next base: position 12,331 of record JAGVXQ010000018.1, on the reverse strand, counting down.
TTACTGGAGATACCTCGCTTTTTTTTAATGTTGCTTCTTTAGTCTTTTGCTTTTCTTTCGTTAAAAATGATGGCTCTGCTGCGGATGGCAATGATTCCTTGAATTCTGCCATGCTTCTTGAGAGCTTTTTTGCAATCGCATTAAGCTTGCTGATATGAAATGCTTTTTTAGACCTTATGTTGCTTATCTTTTCCAGCCTTGTAAGAATGTTTATGGTGTCTATGCTAATGGCAAGAAACTGTTTTCTATGGGTGGAAGGATTTTCTATGCCTATATGCAAATGTTCGTTCATCTTCCAAAGAGAATGCGGTCAATTGAGTTAAGGTCTTCCTTTATTTTGTTTATCTCATTGTTACAGTAGCTTATTTCAGAGTCTTCTTCTGATTTTAGCTCGTTTATTCTCGTTATTGTCTTGTTGACTTCGTTAATCAGCATCTTTATCTGCTCTATTTTTTCAATGGATTCCTTGTAGCGGTCAATCTTTATGAACAGCGTTTTTTCTTGCTTGTATATGCTTTCATCTGATGGCTGGTGTGATGGCATAGCAGCTGTTGCGTAATCAGTTTTATTGTACTCATCAGAAAAGAACTTCTTTGGAACATCTTCAATCTGGGGCATTGCCACATCGATGTCTTTCAATGGGATTGTTGCAAAAGTCATCCTTTTCTGGCTAAGTGGTTCTTGCTGTGGCTTTACAGCATCCTTAATGGCATTAAGATCATCGGGAGTCACTGTGCTCTCGTATTTTGGAAAATTCTCATGAAACTGGGGTATCTTGAAAGGCTCTTTGTGCTCGAACTTTCTTTCTTCTTTTTTTTTTGAAAACAAACCCATGCAAGAGGATTTGATTATTAATTATAAAAAGATTTTGTATCATTCAGCAATAGTTAAAATTTAGAGCCACAGCTTTGCACAAAAACTATATAAATGGCTGCTTATGATTTAGAGTTCCATTCAAAATGAAACTAAATCCGAAAGACTCTGAGGACCTTGTGGCTGGCCTTGTTGGAAGGGATGCGCTTAATGTTCTAAGGCTTATTAAAAACAAGAGGAATGTTTCTGAGTTCAAGCTGGCAGAGAGCTTAAAGCAGAACATAAACCAGGTGAGGAACGTGCTCTACAGGATGAACGAGTACAACCTGGTTGGCTTCATAAGGAAGAAGGACAAAAAAAAGGGATGGTACATATATTACTGGACTTTTGAGGAGAATGAGGCTGCAAAGATTTACATCATGCTAAAGAGGAAGAGGCTTGAAGAGCTTAGGGAAGCCATAAGCAAGGGTAAGGAAGAGATGTTTTTCGTATGCAAGACAGATTTGGTAAAGTTCAGCATGGAGGATGCCCTGAACATGGAATTCAGGTGCCCTGAATGTGGAAAGGTGCTTAAGGAAGAGAAGGTTATTATTGATGTTGAGAAGATAAGAAGGGAGATCGATGCAATAGAGCATGACCTCAAGTCAAAAGAGGATGCAACTTCTAAGAAGCCTAATCTCAAGAACAAGGCAAAGAACAAGAAGACTTCAAATACCAAAGTAACTAAGAAGGCCAAATAATACTTTTGAGCCGTCAAAGGGAGGTATTGGTATCATATTGAATATGAAGAGCATCATATTTATTTTTTTTGTTGCATAAAGAATTATTGAGGTTTTTTCGCCCAATGTTTTGTATTTTAGGATCATTGATGGAATAAGCCAGAGAAGAAGGTTAGCCAATGGGCCAATGAATGCTATTATTGCTGATTGAATTGCTGTTGACTGGCTTATGCTTACGTAGCCAGGCATGAACACAAGGAATGGAGCGTTTACTGACTTTAAGATTATTCCAAGTGCCAAGCCAAAGTAGCTTGCAAAAAACTCTGTTTTGAGGCCGAAAAACATGGCTGCAAACTTGTGGCTTAATTCGTGAAGTATTACAGCTGGGGCTGCTATGGTTATTGCTGTTTTTATCTTGCTCCAGTCAAACCTCTTGTGAATCTGTGGGTGAGTTGAGACGTAATCAGAGAATATATAGCCTATTGCGAAGGTTACTATGATTAGCCTTATGAATTCTAATGCTGAAAGAAGCATCTTAGGATGCTACAAAGAATTTTTTCTTCTTGTCCAATGGATACTCGTAATCTTCATAAGCATCAGCAGGGTCAAAATCATCGAACTCAAAATTCATCATTAGCTGGCTCATCTTTTCCTGCAGGTCATTGGTTTTTGCCATGTTGGTGTCTAGTTGACCAAGTTTAAAAAGATTTGGGTTGCTGATATTTAGAATTGCTGCAGTGTTTTTTGGCTTGAGATTTCCCTTAACAGAATGCTCTTTTCGAGAAACATGCTGATTGGGATGCTTAGCCTTGACTTCATGTCGTTAAACGCAGATGAAATGTTGTTGAATGATGAAGGATTTTTGTTCATAGCATATTTTGTTGCTTCCCTTAATATACCTACACCGCATGGAATTTCATAGTTTTTGACTTCCCTTAGAACGAGAATGGATGCCTGGCGCCTTATACTGTCAAGGTACGAGGAAATGGCTATGCGGTTTGCATAGTAAGCACCTGTGACTGATGATGCATATGATTTCCTGCCAAGATGGGATTCAGAATCCTGCCAGAAGCTGATTAGTTTCGGGTTTGGGTTGTATTTTGCTTCTATAACTTCAAAGCCAAACTGCCTTGGCATCAACAGTATTTCGTAATGGTTGCCAAGATACTCGCTGTTAAAGACAAAATAATTGTTAATCCATGGGTATTGTTTTATTTTTTCTATCAAATTTTTTGAGATTATGTCATCTACACATGTTATGGACCATTTCGTTGGAACGAGCTTTCTCTTGTTTTTTATTCCGAGAAGGCCTGCCGATAGTATGCGGTTTATATTGCTTATGCTGATGCCATTGGTGTAAAGGTCAATTACAGCATCGTTTGCTTTCATGCCATAATCCGAGACCATGCAATCAACCCTCTTTTCTATCTGCGTATTTCCTTCGGGAACTGCTTTTGCCAATGGTGCAGGATTGAATATCGGCTTGTGAAAACTATCGAGCTTAAAGGCAAATGATGGCTTTTTTTTGAGCTCGAAATCGATGTCCACTGGCTTTTTTGCCATGCTAACTTCTTGCATGGTGCTTAATAACCTGCTGCTCTGCTTTATGTTGCTTGTGAACCTTGAGTATATCAATGATGCCCTGTTGAGAAGTATTTCCTTTTCTGTTAACCTTGCCTTGAACCATTCCTCTGGGCTGCTTAGAATAGAAGATGAATCATTATGAACTGCCGGGGAGAGAATGCCTGTGTATACATTCGGGTAATTGAATTCCCCTATAAATATCTCTGGGGGGGATGAGCCTGTGAAGCTGAGATTCAGGTTGTTAATCAGGTCTTTTCTCAGCTTGTTAAGCATTTCATAGTACTTAATGTCTTTTATTGCTTTCATTATGATGTTAAAGCATTAAGGAATAAAAAGCTTTTGAAAACTTTAGAATGTGAAGTATGCGCGCTCTTGCGATGCCACCTTGCTAGCAGGCTTTTCTTCTGCTAATGGCACGTAGAATTTTTTTGCAGGCTCTGTTGGCATACCTGCATGGTTCTTCGCTTGCTCTGCTTTTTCAATCTTAGACATGACGCCCGGAACATATTTTTTTGTCTCTGAAATGTTTGGAACTCTTCCAAGCTTGGCTACGAGGGTTGGACCTGAATTGTAGGCTGCCAATGCCAATCTTATGTCGCCATTGAACTTGTTTAATTGCTCTCCGAAATAAAAGGTTCCAACATGAATATTTTTTTCCAATGCATACAGGTTTTTTGCGCTTTCACCGACATCTTGTGCAGCTGCAGGGGTTACTTGCATCAAGCCTATTGCCCCTTCTGTTGACCTTGCGCACGGGTCGCAGCTGGATTCCTGCTGAATTATGCTGTATATCATGCTTTCTGTAATCTTATGCTCGTATTTTGGATTGCTGTTGAAATTTCTGACTTCTTGCTCTATTGATCTTTTTATGCGAATATTATTGTAAACATCTGAAGGTATGCTTGCAACATCTGAGACAGGTATTACTGGGCGATTGTTGCATTTTTCTGTTTCTTGCCTAACAACTTTTTCTATCCTGCCTTCTGCCCCAGCTTTTTGTTGCTTAAAGTATTGCGTGCTTACTTGGTCTGTGCCATAGAAAACAATTGCAGCACACATACCTGCTATTCCATTGAGAAATGAGTTTGCCATAGAGAAAAACAAGAATCTTGACGTTTATAAACCTTTCTATTGTTGTCTCTTTGAAGTAATAACATAATTAATCCCTAAAGTCCGAAAAGCCAAGAAGTATTAATAGAAATCCTGCTAATAGGATGGCGATGCCGACAGAGCCTTTTATTATTTCAATAAGCTGGTTCCACCATCTTAGAATGCCAAGAATGCCTATCAAGACAAATATTAATCCCAGTATTACCTTGAATATGCCTATTGCAGCGTTTGCCATTTAAACCAAGAATTAAGGCTAATGCATGATTTATAAGAATTTGCAGATAATTTTGTGCATATTCTAAAATATTTTTTGCAGATTTCTATAGTTTGTCATCAAGATTTTTTTGCCTTATGCAGAAGCCATTGCAATCAGGAGAGTGTTTTCCGATTATTAAAATTTTGCCATGGCTTATTTCAAATTTTCCTGAGCTTATTTTTATGCCATCGTATTCAAGCCAATATTTGTCAGGGCTAAACCTTATGTCTTGGTGCATTACATATGCTGGCTTGTTCTGGGATGTAAAGTGATATATTGCTTTGATTCCACGGGAGCCGAACATGCCTGTTGAGCCAAGTGCTGCACAAGCAGATACTGCATTAACAAGGGCCAATGCGGCAAGAGTGGGCTTTATTCCAGGGATTCTTTTTCCATTGCGATAATCATCTAGCATTTTCAGCATGATTTCCAACAACCATATAAAAACCTTTTTAAATATGCTTTCTATCAATTGAACCATGCTGGATAGAAAAGAATTTAGGGACATAAGGTCAGAGATGGCTGAATTTGAGAAGAAGAGAGAGCAGGAAATTGTCAAGTCAAGGGAGATAATAAGGCTTTCAAAGCTCATAATAAATGCCCTGCATAGAGATGATGTTAAAGATGCAGCAGGGCATGCGAATGAAATAAAGGTGAAGATAAGGAAACTGTCAAAGGAAAATTATGACATGTCTTTTAACAGTGTTGCATTGCAGGAATATGCTGAGGCGTTGTGTTATTATAATTTCGTGACCAAGAAAAAAATACCAACAAGAAAAGAGCTTGGCATAGACACGGAAAGCTACCTGCTAGGAATGTGTGACTTAACCGGGGAATTAGTAAGGAAAGCAGTAAACAGCGCAATAAAAAGGAATTTCAAAGAGGTACTTGAAATAAAAGAACTGGTTTCTGACATTTACAGCTTGTTCTTGGAGTTTGACTTAAGGAATGGAGAACTAAGGAAAAAGATGGATTCTATAAAATACAATTTAATGAAGCTAGAGGATTTGGCATACAAGGTAGGGATGAAATGAGCTTAAAAACCTCGATGAGAACACATGTATGCGGGGAATTAACTGGTAATGATGAGAACAAAAGAGTCAGCCTGGTGGGTTGGGTTTCTGCAAGAAGAGACCATGGCGGAGTCATATTCATAGACTTAAGGGACAGGTACGGAATAACACAAATAGTATTTAACCCTGATTTCAAGGACTTTAAGGCGGCAGAGCATTTGGGAAGGGAATTTGTAATGCAGGTAAATGGAACAGTAAAGAAAAGAAAACAGGGAATGGAAAACCCCAAACTAAAGACGGGAAGCGTAGAAGTTTTTGCTGATTCATTGAATGTCATAAGCAAGTCCGAGGTGCCGCCAATAGAAATTGATGACAGGATTGTTGCAAATGAAGATGTCAGGATGAAATACAGGTACCTTGACTTGAGAAGGCAGGCAATGCAGAACAACATGGTTGTAAGGCACAAGGCTGCACAAGTTGCAAGGGATTATTTAAGCAGAAATGGATTCATTGAAATTGAAACGCCAATGCTTGTGAAGCCAACACCAGAGGGAGCAAGGGATTATGTTGTGCCCAGCAGAGTAAACCCTGGAAGGTTTTATGCATTGCCCCAGAGCCCACAGCTGTACAAGCAGATACTGATGGTAGCAGGATTTGACAGGTATTTTCAATTGGCTAGGTGCTTGAGGGATGAGGACTTAAGGGCAGACAGGCAGCCAGAGCACACGCAGATAGACATAGAAATGAGCTTTGCAAACCCAGAAGATGTTTTTGCAATTGGCGAGGGCATGCTGAAGGCCGTGTTCAAAGATGTAATCAATGTTGACATAAAGACGCCTTTCAAGAGAATCCCTTATAAAACAGCAATGGAAAAATATGGAAGTGACAAGCCTGACTTGAGGTTTGGCATGGAGCTTGTTGATGTTACCAAGATAGCAGGGCAATCAGATTTTTCTGTTTTCAAGAATGCAGTTGATGAAAAGGGAATAATAAAGTGCATGGTGATACCAAGCAATGTTCCCAGAAAGGAGCTTGATGAGCTGATAGAATTTGTGAAGGTATACAGGGCCGAGGGAATGGCATGGGCAAAGCTGCAAAATGGAAAGCTTGAATCTGCGATTGTAAAGTACCTAAGTGATGATGTGCAGAACGAGATAATAAAGGCAGTTGGCATAAAAAACGACCAGACCCTTGTATTTATTGCTGACAAGGAAAAGATAACAAATGATTCATTGAGCGCGGTAAGGAAAGAAATGGGAAAGAGGCTAAAACTTTACGATGAAAAGGAGCTTAACTTTTGCTGGATTGTTGACTTTCCACTGTTTGAATGGAATGAGGATGAGAACAAGTGGGACCCTGCGCACCATCCGTTTTGCATGCCGATTGAGAAGGACATAGAAAGGATAGAAAGCGACCCTGGAAGTGTGCATTGCACACAGTATGATTTAGTTCTTAATGGTGTTGAGATGTGCTCTGGAAGCGTGAGGATAAACAATCCTGAGATACAAAGAAAAGTGTTCAATGTTATAGGAATAAATGAAGAGGAAGCAGAGAGCAAATTTGGTTTTTTGCTTAATGCGTACAAATATGGGGGTCCAATCCATGCAGGATTTGGAATGGGATTTGACAGGCTTGTAGCAATGATGGTTGGATTAAGCGACATAAGGGAAGTCATAGCATTTCCAAAAAACAAGGCAGCTGAATGCCCCATGGATGGTTCGCCGATAGAATTAAGCCAGAGGCAGCTTAAGGAATTGAGCATAAAAGTTGACATGGCGAAAAGGTAAATGGAAATAACAAAAGAACTGATAAAAAGGGTAGCTGACAATGCAAGGCTAAGGCTCAGGGATGATGAGATAGAAAAGTTACAAAATGAGCTGAAGGAAATTCTCGAGCATTTTTCGAAACTGGACAAGCTGGATACAAGCAAAGCCAAGCCTAGCTTCCATCCAATAGAGATAAAGAATGTCATGAGGGATGATGTTGCAAAAAAACCCTTAATCTATGACGAGGTTTTTGGAAATACAAAAAACAGGAAAGAGAATTATTTCAAGGGACCTAGGGCATTATGAACGTCAAGGAATATCTGCAAGAAGTGAAATCAGGAAGGATAGATGTTGTGAGGTATGTTGAGAACATACTTGAGGAAGCCAAGAAAATAAATGTGGGATACAGTTATTTTAATTTTATAGCTGAAGAAAATGCTGTAAAGCATGCAGAAGAGGTCAGGAAGAAAATAGTAAAAAAGAATTCTGGGAGGCTTGCAGGGTTGTGCGTTTCAGCAAAGGATAACATATGCGTCAAGGGCATTGAATCTACAGCAGGTTCCATGATATTGAATGGCTATAAGCCTTTGTTCAATGCAACAGCGATCGAAAGGCTTGTGAAGGAGGATGCAATAGTTATAGGCAAGACAAGCCAGGATGAGTTCGGGTTTGGGGGCTTTAGCGTAAACATTGGCAAGGGGAAGAATATGCCAAGAAACCCTCTTGACATGGATAGAGTGACAGGAGGTTCTTCAGGGGGATGTGCAGGGTTTACTAAAATTACCAAGAATGTACATGTTTCAATAGCAGAATCGACTGGAGGCTCGATAGTGAACCCTGCTGCATTCTGCGGAGTCATTGGATTGTGCCCAACATATGGATTGGTTTCAAGGTATGGGTTGATTGATTATGCAAACAGCCTGGATAAAATAGGGATAATGGCGAAAGACATAAATGACATAGAACTTGTACTTGATGTGATTAAAGGCCATGATGAGAATGACTCAACTTCATTGAACATGGAGATGAAAGAAGGCAAGATACGAAAGATAGGGATAATAAAGGAAGCATTAAATGTTGATAGCGAGATCAAGAAGATAATATTGGATGCTGTTGAAAATCTAGGGATTGAATATGAAGAGGTATCATTGCCGATAACAGCAGAATATGGAATTCCTGTTTATTATTTAATAGCAACATCTGAAGCGTCTACTAACCTTGCAAAGTATTGCGGAATAAGGTATGGGCATGAGAAGAACATTGAAGGGGATTTCAATGAATACTTTTCAAAGATAAGGACCGATGCGTTCGGGGACGAAGCGAAAAGAAGAATAATACTTGGAACTTTTGCAAGGATGGCGGGGTTTAGGGACCAGTATTACTTGAAGGCCATGAAAGCCAGAACATTGATAATAAATGAATACAAGAATGCTTTTAGAAGATATGACTTGCTTGTAAGCCCAACGATGCCGATAATAGCGCCAAGATTTGATGAGGTAAAAAAACTAACGCCATTGCAGAATTACATGATGGACATATTGACTGTCGGGCCTAACCTTGCAGGGTTGCCACACATAACAATAAATGCAGGTTTTAAGGATGACATGCCTGTTGGGATAATGTTTATAGCTGAGCATCTTGGAGAGAAAAGGCTGATTGAGGTATGCAAGAATAAAGCATTTAGCTGAAAATTAAAAGAATAGAAATAGGCTTTTACGCCCTTCCATATTTTCTTATGAAATCAGAGTCAACAAAAGTCAAGCGCTCTTGTTTTGTGTAATGCCCTTTGTTGGGCTTGCTGCATAGCCTTGTTAGGTCTTCATATTCACGGACATCATAGCCAAGAGCTTTAAATTGGTTGACCATTGTTTCATATAAATCATGGTATAATGAGGCCATTGTTAGCTGGGTTGAATCCCCTGCTTCTATCCCTCTTAGTGCCTTGTCAGTTTTATTCGCTATAAATTCAAGGGTTTCTTTGTCTTCCTCTCTTAATTGTATTTTTCTGTTTGTTTCTTTCATTGTTTTACGCCTCCAGTATAATTGTTGTCTTTCCTGCTTTTTTTGAAAAAAAGATTTTTGTTTCTGCTGGGCTTATAAAGATTTGTGTACTCTACAATTAGCCAAGAACTTTCTTCACATGATCATCTTTAACCTGCTTGTAGCCCTGGCTTATTGTGTGTCGACAGACGTCCTCGCAGTTCTTCAATAGCTTTCTCGGGTTCTTGCCTGATTTCTTGAATATCATCCTTATCAGGTCATCTGAAATAAAATTTGTGTAGCCTATTCTTTTTCTTACTATATTGACTGAGTCATCTTCAGTAAGGTCAGCCAACCTTATTATGTTCTGGCCTATGAGCTTAGAAAGCCCGTTGGAGAGGTTAAGCTTTTCAAAATCAGGAGCGACAAGAACAATTGACTTGAAGTTTTTGTTGTAGTATTCTGAAATCTTTTCAGAGTCCTCTTGGTTCAAGTCCTGGGCTTCGTCAAGCAGGAGTATAAGATTGGTATCATCGCTAAAAAGGCTTGAGAAAAATCCATGCCTGTTCTTTATCAGGCTGTCAAAGTCTATATTGCTTTCTGTTCTGTTGCAGCTGTAGTATATTATTTTTTTCTGGCCGCCAAATTTCCTTATGATCTTTTTCAGTATGGTTGTTTTGCCTTTGCCGTAATTGCCTTCTATTAACATGACTTCACCATTGCCTATCTTGCCTAGAACCAGGTCAACGTCATAGCCTATAATTTCGTCATGAAATGCCATAGGCTTTATGCTGAAAGGGTTATTGTAAAATCCAAGTTCCTTGTACCAGATGTCCATTTTAATAATACCTCTCTGCTATGTCCTCTTCATAGATGACATTAAGCTTTTGAGGGTTTTCTTCCTCTTTTGACTTTTTTTTTGCGATGTTTTTTTTTAGCTTTTCAGGCTGTTCTTTCTTTTGCGCATGAGGGTACATTGAATTGACGTGGTCAATGGTAACTGATGGTTCCTTTGTTTCTGAGATCTTTTTGCATAGCTCTTCGCATGCATTAAGGAATCTTTTTGGGTTTCTATCTGTTCTTTCAAATATTTCCCTTGCTATGTCATCTGATATGAGCTTTTTGTCCCCGAGCCTAGAGTTTAATATGTCTATGGCCTCATAGTCCTTTAACTCATTTATTTTTATCACAGCCTTTATCCTGTCCTTGAGGGATTCTGAGAAATTTGCCTTTGCGTAGCTTTCACCAGCAAAGACTATGGACTTTATGTAATTCTGGTCATAGAAGTATTTTACTCTTTCTGTGTTTTTCTTGTCAAGCTCTGCTATGTCATCCATAAGGACTATCATGCCGGCTGGCATCTTTTTGAAGAGCCTTTCAATGAGGCTGTTTTTTCCCTTGAGAACTTCTTCAATATTAAGGCTTTTTTCCTTTTCGCATTCAATGTAAGCCACTTTGCCACGGCCCATGAATTTTTGTATAGCTTTTTTAAGCACCGAGGTCTTGCCTGTGCCTTCCTTGCCTTCTATGAATATTATGTTTCCTGCACTTATGTTGTAAAGAACATCATCTATTATGCCTTCATAGCTAACAAGCTTGTGGCTTGCATTGGCATCAAATGGATTCTCATAAAAACCAAGGTCATTGTACCACATTCTCAAGCTCCCCTGCCTTTTTCCTGAAATACTCTGATTCCTTGTAATAGTCATGGGACAATTCTTCATCTCCCATGTCATGGTAATACTCGCCTTTCCTGTGGCAAGATTCTGCCTTTTTGTAGTAGCGCCTGGCAGACTTGCTGAACATCGTATAGAGCACAATTACAAGAATTATTATAATTATCAATACTACACCTGCTTTTGTCAAATCCATGGAAAACTAGACAGAAACTATTTTTATAAAGTTTACTAGCTTTAAAAGTATATTATATAATGTAACATTTCCACTAGTCTAGGACTAGTGGCGTAACTCCAACGAAAACTATTTCTTGTTGAAAAATAAAGAAAAATAGTGCGAAGGATGTTTTCGCACTGTATCATCGATATAGTGTGAGCTATGTTCTTTGAGATTAATAAAGCTTTTCGTGAGGTGTTTTGAATGAGAAAAGAAAATCCAGTTAGATACAGCTCTGCTGTTGGAGAAACATGGGTGCATTGTGAGTTTAAGGTGAAGTATTGCCATCCTATATTTGATGACGAGATATACCGTGAAGGAATGAGAACTTTACTGTTGGAGGCAGCTTATGAATACAGCATCCCAATCGGAGAAATGGGATTCGACAACAATCACGTGCATTTTCTTGCAGACATGTGTTTGTATGACAAATACACACTAGCAAAGCTTTTGCGAGGATATACAGCGAAAAAGTTCTTTGAATATTTCCCTGAATTGAAACTGTCCAAGGAGCAAGGAGGCAAGTTTTGGGATAGTGGATTGTGGAATCCAAGTTATTATATTGGTTCTCCAAAGAATTTTAGCAATACAATCAATTACATAAGAAACCAAAAGTATGGGAGAAATAAATGTTTAAAACAGATGACATTAAGTTCTTGGGCATAACTGGCCTAGATGCCACCGGTCTCTGACCGGTGGTTCTTCACTGAGGGCATTTTGCATTTATTTTTCTGTTTTGAAAGCGAGAAAACGCAAGGCATAAAAAGAGGTGTCTTGTGATATTTCGCATGCATGAATACATTAGAAAAAGGCTTGGAAATTACAGTGAGACTTTCGTGAAAGAATATTGTGAAAGGTTTAATATAGAATGGCTGGTTGAAACAGGGGATTGCTTGAAGCGTGCAGGCCGCGATATGATGGTGGATTCGAGAGGAAAGCATCTTATGGAGGCTGGGAAAAAAATACTTACACAGAGGAGAATGGACTTTGTGGATGCAGTTGCAAGGCATTATGGAATTGCTGCTGGAAACCTGCCAGATATACTTTTTTGTGATGACCATGACAAAAGGTATGAGGATTTTGCGAACATGGCAAGGGCAGCTGGAAAAATGATGAGCACCAACGATCATATTGTGTATATGATAAATCTTGGAGAATTGATAAGGATAGTAAGAGAAAAAGAGCATGTATTTAAAG
>JAGVXQ010000062.1 GCA_018303705.1 Candidatus Woesearchaeota archaeon | reverse complement strand
GGAACTTATTTTCCTGATTTAAACCCTGTGAAGATAAGTCCTTTTTTATTGGCAACTATGTGCTTCGATTAACAGAATTACCTATAAGATAAAGCTTAAACCTTTAACGACACAACCTTTGATATTGCATCCTGCATAGAAACCCCATATATGGTATCAGCTTCGGTAATAACCTGGTCATTGTGGGATACAACTATGTATTGTGCCTTGTCCGAGTATTTCTTTATGAGCTTGCTCAATAGATCAGAATTCGTCTTGTCCAATGCAGCATCAACCTCATCCAGCAGGTAAAAAGAAGCAGGCCAGTATTCCTGTATTGCAAATATGAATGACAATGCAGCCATTGATTTCTCTCCGCCAGAAAGGCTTTTTAGATCCAAGAATTTGTTGCTCGCTATCTTTACTTTTATGTCAACACCCCCATTGTTGAACAAGTCATCTTCATTGCATATCTCGAGGTAAGCCTCACCTTTTGTTGACAAATTGCCGAATATTGACTTGAAATTGTTTGCTATAACCTTATAAGTTTTAATGAAAATGTCCTTTTTCTTGCCTTCTATTTCACTCATCAGCTTAAGCACATCATCCTTCTCGATTTTAAGCTTGCTTGTCTTCTCTATTATCTTGTTGTATTCAATCTCTGCTTCATTGTATATTTCCAAGGCCCTCATGTTGACGTTTCCCATGTTTTTAATCATGTTTTCAAGCTTGTTTATATCATCCTTCAGGTCTTGCAAGCTTAATCCCCTTCTTATCTTCTCATCCTTGAACTGCTCAAACTCATGGCTTAAACCAGCCAGCTCTGCAACAACCTTTGCCCTGTCTATCTCCACGCTGTTAAGTCTCTGCTGTATAGACTTTATCCTTTCCTCATTCTTAACCATTCCAAGCTCTTTCTTGTTCATATCTTCCTCTGTTCTTTTTCTCTTTACAAAAAGGTTATTGTAGTCAGAATAGAACCTCTTTTGCAAGCTTTCTTTTTCCTTCAGTTCATTCTTCTGGTCTTTTAAGGCTGAATTTAAGTTATTTATCTCGTTTGCAAACTCATTCCTTTCCTTCTCCCCACTGCTTATCAGCGCTGCTATCTTGTCTTTTTCTTGGTTGAATATGTTGTTTATCTGTATATCTGTGTTGCTTAGCTCTGCCTTCAGCGAAAGTAGGTTTTCTTTTATCTTGGCTTTTTCTTCCTCAAGCTTGTTTAGGTTATTCGCAACATCGCTGTCAGCAGCCTTCTCTTTTATCTTTGACCTTAAAGCCTTTAACTTGATTGTCTCATTGTTCAGCGATGCCAATTCTTTTTCATAATTGCTTATCTCCCTGCTTGTTTCCTTTTCCTTTTCAAGAAGCTTGTCCCTTTTCTCTTTCAATGCATCTATGTCTGTTATTCCATATACCTTCTCGAACTTAAGTATCTCTGCCTCTATATTGGCTTTCTTGTTCCTCAGCTCTTTTATGCCCTCATTCAATTCATCTTCTTTGTTCTCAAGCAAGTCCAGAAGCTTCTTATTTTTCTCAATATCCCCTTCTAATAACTTCACATCAGCATCAAAATCCTTCTCCTTGAATCCTGGAATCTTTCTCCTGAATCCGCCAACCATCGCCCCGGAAGTCTCCACTAAATCCCCATCCAATGTTACCATTCTTGCCCTTCCAACCCCTATTTTCCTTGCAATTCCTAGGTCCTCAACTACAACAGTGGAGCCAAAAACATAGTTGAAAACATCCCTGTATCTCTTGTCATATTCTATTAAATCAGATGCAAGACCGCAGATATTAGGCAAATTAAGCAAAGGTCTTACTTCATCCTGCAGTGGCCTCGATTTCATCTTGTTCAATGGCAGGAACGTTACAACACCTAGCTTGTTTTCTTTCAAATAGCCTATGCATCTTGCAGCAGTAACATCATTATCAACAACTATGCTCTTTATCCTTGGCCCTGCAGCAACGCTTAATGCAGTTGAATACTTGCTTTGTATCTTTCCAAGGTCAGAAACAGCTCCTATTACTCCCTTATCTCCTAACCCCATTATCTTCTTCAGTGCTATGTCCATTGAATTGAATTCCTGCATTCCTATGCTATGCGCATTTGCTTTGGCTTTCTTTTCATCAAGTTCGATTATAGTTCTTCTTGCCTTCGCTTCCTGCGTTTCAGTCACAGCCAGCTCATTCTGCATCTTGCTTAATTCATTTGCAACGTCCTTAAAATCTGCCCTCAATGCCTTTATCTGGTCTATTTTCTCCTTATTCTCTGCTATCTTAAGCCCATTTATCTCAAAACTCGTTTTGTCAAGCTCCCTAACTTTTTCCTGCATATCATGGCTAATTCTTGTTGTCTCAGCTTGATTTTTCTCTATCGAAGAATCAACATCATCCATGCTCTTCACAAAATCCTCTTTTATGTTGTGCTTTTCCTTGAACTTTGTTATCGCATCATTTGCCCTTATCCCTTCTATGCTACAGCTCTTTATTTCTTTCATCAAGGCTTTTCTCCAGTTGCTTTTTCCTTGCATTTATCTTTTCCAACTCCGAATTGCATGTTTCCAGTCTTGTTGAATTCTTTACTATATCTATTTTCAGCTTTTCTATGTCTACATGTATCTTTTTTTGCTCTACCTCTCCCTTTGATTCAATTTCCTTGTTTATCCCACTCAGCTCATTCTTCTTACTAGCAATGTATTTTTTTATTTCATTTATCTCACTCTCATGCTTGTCCCTTTCATTTGTCTGCTCTTTTATTTTCTTCTCAATCTCGTCTTTCTTTTCTTCCCTATCTTTGATCTGCAGATGTAAATATGTAGCCTTGTTGCTTTTTATGTCGCTTTCAATCTCATTGTGCTTCTCTGCCTGGTCCCTTTCTCTCTTCAATTCTTTCATGTAGGTTTCTCTTTCTGTAAGAATTATGCTTGCCTCATTTAGCTTAGAGTCTACCTTCTCAAGCTCATTCATTGCCTTTTGCTTCTTGTCCTCGTAAATCGATATTCCTGCTATCTCCTCCATGAGCTCTCTCCTTTCCTCTGGCTTCATCTCCATGAAATGTATTATGTCTCCTTGCAGTATTATGTTGTGCCCATCAGGGTCTATCTTCGCCTGCCCAAGAAGGTCAACAACCTGCTGCCTCGTCACAACATCATCATTCAGCTTGTACGTTGAGTTGCCATTCTGCTTCACTATTCTAGAAACCTTCAGCTCATTGCCTTTTATTGGAAAATCATTCTTTGAATTGTCAAACACTATGTCTACCTGGGCTTCTTTTGCTGGCTGTCCTTTCTTGCCGCCATGGTATATCAGGTTGGCCGATTTCTCTGCCCTCAATGATTTTGCAGATATCTTTCCGAGGACAAAGCATATCGCATCGACAACATTCGATTTTCCCGCGCCGTTGCTGCCTATAATGCAATTGTAACCATTCTCAAATGGAATTTCAACTAACTTAGGAAAAGACTTGAACCCCCTTAATCGCAACTGTTTTATTGTTGTCATTGCTAGCACAATTTTGTTTTAGTTTCTTTATAAGCTTTTTTGATGTGGAAAATACTACTTAAAATCTTCAATTTATATCTCTTTTTGTAATCAAGAATTATGATTAATTATGATTACTCCATTCTACTAACCGAGTTCCACCAGTCTAGGACCGGTGGGTGAAAGCCAAAAGCTGGAACGAAAACTATTTCTTGTTGAAAAATAAAAAATATAAAAAAATTGCGATGGCGTAGCGAAGTGCAACGAGCGAACCGTAAAACCCCTGTTAAGTGAGGTCAACCGAAGGGAGAAGTGCAACGCCCTGACGAACCGCAGTGAGGAGAGTTTTTGCGCTACTGAGACTTTAGGGGTCGCCGTAGTTTTCTGGTACTTTGCTAATGATAAATAACTGCTGAAAGCAGACAAGATTCAGGGGGTCGCTGTTTTTAATAGAAAAGTATTTAAATAAGCTAAGCTTACAGTGGGAAAGTAAGACAATAGGAGGTAATTAAAATGAATGTTGAAACGGTAAGGATGTCATCAAAAGGACAAGTCGTAATACCACGAGACATACGCGAGGATATTCATGTAGATGAAGGAACAATCTTTGCAGTAGTGGGAACTAAGGACACCATAATCTTAAAAAGGATTACTACGCCTAGCAAAGAAGAGCTTATTAAGGATTTAGGGTTCTTTGCTAAGAAAGCGAAGATGAAGCTTCAAAGTAAGGGAATTACAGAAAAAGACTTGCAGGCGAAGTAATAATGGTTGTTACTTTTGATACAAATGTATTGCTCTCTGCTACGGTGTGGGATGGGAGTGTCGCACAGAAATTGTTGTTTGATTTGATTAGACAAGGAATTAAGATATATTCCACTACTGAGATTCTTTCAGAATATCAAGAAATTTTGAAACGAGATTTTGATTTCTCTGGTGCAGAAGTATCTGAAATTCTGGAGAAAGTTCTCGCATTTGTAACTCTAGTAAACCCTCAAATAAAAATAAAAGTAGTAAAAAATGATCCCGATGACGATAAAATTATTGAATGTGCTCTTGAATCTGAGTCAAAGTATATCATCACTTATGATAAACATTTACTGAATCTTAAAGAATATAGAGGAATACGAATAATCAGACCAGAGGAAGCAAGAGCAATCTTATGATAACAATTTAGGAAGTCGCTGTTTTCCACATTAACTGGAAGAATTTATCGTAAGACTCCGCCGCTTCTTTCTGATGGATAATCACTCCTTGAGGTTTGTCTGTCCAGACGATAATTCCTATTTTATCATTTCTAATAATCGTTTCTATAAGGGGCTCAAAGCCAGTTTTGGTATATTTTACTTCTGATTTAAGATATTTTACTTCAGCTTTCCAATAAGCAAGAGATTCGTTAAAGAGTAATTTTGCTTTCATCCCTCGTTCTGCTCGTTTTTTGTTCAAACTTCCAGACGTTTACTTTACAGCTTATCCCTTGCTAGCTCATAAACAGTATTCATGGCATGGCCGCTTGCCAAGCTGTGTGTATGCAAATCAATTTTTAACATTTTTAAAACTCATCAAGCTTTGCCTGTTTTTTCATATGGTCATGGTTCTTCCAAGTTGACCATGACTTCCTAAATATCTTGGGGTATTTTTCAAAGTTATCCTTTATGAATCTCTGGCATATTTTGTTTGAAACATACCCGGAGCCTATTGATTCGTCAACCATCTTTTCTATTTCATTTACTTCCTTTTCACGCTCTACTTTTGCAACTATCGAAGCAGCAGCCACACTTGGAAAATTCTTGTCAGCCTTATGCTCAACTACAAGCCCAACATCTTTATTATCCAGCAGCTTTGTCAAGTATTCTGTATATTTACTGATGTTCGGGCTAGGGCAGTCTATTATTGCTCTATCTGGTTTTAATTCATTTATTATCTCTGCTTGCTTCCTTGCTTCAAGCCAATTTAAGTTAAAACCATCACCAGAATCAACAGCAGCATCAATTTCCTCTGGCATGACCTTGATTATCATTACATCCTTTGCTATTTTCCTTATCTCCTTTTCCAGTTCAACCCTTCTCTTGTGGCTTAATAATTTAGAATCCTTTACTCCGATGGCCCTGAGTTTGTCATCCATATTTTCATCTATCATGACGCCTGCTATGAATAAAGAACCGATGCAAGGACCCTTAGGCCAAATCATTTAAACTTGTCTGCCTGCCTCATCGATTCCCAATACCAATGCCATGACCACCCCAAAAACAATCATGTTTATAAATTATATGCTCCTAATCATGGTATGCAATTTTCTTCAGTGGAAAAAAAAGATTTGCTGAAAAGCTGGGTTGTTTTGTCAATAGCATTTGCAATATTAATGTCTCGTCCATTGAACTTTGCATCTTTCCTATACAATTTTCTTGTATCTGGTTTAACAGTTGGAATATCTTTCCTTTTCCACGAGCTTGGCCACAAGTACCTCGCCCAAAGATACAACTGCTGGGCAGAATACAGGTCATTTGATTTCATGCTCATAATAGCCCTTGCAATGAGCTTCTTTGGCTTCATATTCGCTGCCCCTGGTGCAGTCATGATTCATGGCCAATTGACAAAAAGCAAGTATGGCAAAATATCAGCCATGGGCCCATTGATAAACATAGTCCTCGCAGGGATTTTCCTAGCATTGCTTTACATTGGAATCTCAAACAGCATAATGTTCTATGGCTTTTACATAAATTCATTGCTTGCAGTATTTAACATGATTCCATTCTGGAACTTCGATGGCTTAAAAATCTGGAAATGGAG
>JAGVXQ010000061.1:2694-8090 GCA_018303705.1 Candidatus Woesearchaeota archaeon | reverse complement strand
AATTATCGAAAAAAAACCATATTTTTCATGTTATTCTCGTATACACTTCAAGTTACAACAAACCGTTAGTCTTTTAAACAAGAAACTCATGCAAATTCTGTAAACTACCCAGCGATTTAGCGATGAGCGTTAGCCGTGAGCTCTGCCTCAGTTCCTTGTAAGGCTTTGGCTTCATCACTCCTGCTGTGTGGCTGGTTTACATCAGCCGAAACACAATCAGGCATGCTGTGGTGTTTAGCAAAGTTATAGCTTGCGTTTAGGTCAGCATTCAAGGAAAAACCACAATGATTGCAATGGAAAAAACTTATGTAATTCCCTGGAACATTGGAAAATTTACGTCTGACAACATGCTAAGGAGGGCAGCAATTCATCTCAGCTTTAAAAATGCTGAGTTTCCTTGCTCCACAAAACCATGAAAACCTTGAAAACAAGAGTCTCTGTTGTCATAGCAGCATATAACGAAGAAAAATACATAGCAAGATGCCTAGCATCAGTAAAAAACCAGACATACAATAACATAGAAGCCATAGTTGTTAGCAATGGTAGCACAGACAAGACAGCAGAAATCTCAAGGGTCTACACCCCATATGTTTACGAGATTCCTGAGCAAAGCATTTCAAAGGCAAAAAACCTTGGCATCAGCAAGTCCTTTGGTGAAATCATAGCTTTTCTTGACGCAGACACCACCATGGAAAATTCATTGATTGAAAAAGCCGTTGCCTGCATGGATGAAGGCAAGTATTCAGGTGGAAAAGCAAAAATATATCCTGACGAAAACACACTCACAAACAAGCTATATTACAACTATGTCAATTTTTGCAGCCAATTTAGCAGGTTCCTTACATTGTTCAACCCTGCTCTCATAAACGGCGCAGGAATATTCATGTTTACTGACAAGGCATATATGCAAAGGATAAGATACAGACATGGCAAAGCGTTTGATGAAACCAAAGAGCCCATGGAAGATGTTGATTTCCTTAGAAAACTAAGAATGGAAAAACCATTGAAATTCATTGTAGACAGTTACGTAATGACATCAACAAGAAGGCTTTCGAACGAAGGATTCCTAAAAAGATTCATGGCAGATTACATTGAATATTTCAATCCTAAAGGCAATAGAACTTCTTACAGGTAATCATCCCTTCTCATTTCTCTCAAAGTATGTTTCATGTCCCCTGACAGATAGCTTGTCGAATCTCTCCTTGTTCTTTATGCTCAGCAGCATATCAAAAGGATGTATAATTTCAGAAAGCTTAGTTTTCGGTGTATTATTCACGTAAAACATCGCCGCAATAGCCGTAATGATTCCAGCAACAGTGTCATATATCATATCAGTCATGGTGTCAAAATTGTCTGGCTGTGCATGAGTTCCCAAAAATTGGTCTGCGGCAAACTCCCCAACCTCCCACAATGCACCTACAGCTAATGCAAATATCACAGTAAACAACCCTATCAACGGTATTGAAAGGCTTACTTTCTTTGTAAAGTGCATAGTATAAACTATTGCAAAGCCCAATAGTGCAACAACCATGCTGCCAATTATATGGAGCGTAACATCATAATAAGGTAGCCTGCTATAAAGCCTGAAAGAAATCCCTATTGTATGCAGGTACAGCACAAGGGTAACCAAGAAGCTAATGCCCAATGGCATATTTATGTTGTAATTTCTTCTCAATATTGCAGGTGTCAAAGAAATAATTACTGCAGCCAATGCAGACAACGCAAGCAAATACTGCTTTGCATACATAAGGTAAGGAACCAATATTATAAGCATGAAATTCAATGAAAATGATATAATGGAGTTCAGTGTTATTTCTTTCAGATATTTTAGCATAATCTATTTATCTGGGCTTGTTTTATAAGTATTGCTTTTTACAAATGTGCAAAACTTTCCCGCAACATATTTAAACAAACATGAAGTTGATTTATCCATGAAAGACATTGTGTTAAAATATGCATTGCAGAACGCAGTAAGGCATGATGGCAAGGCTTCAGCAGACGCCGTTATAGCGAAGGTTCTTGGCACAAGCCCATTATTAAAATCTAACATCAAAGAATTGCAACAAGAAGTTTCTAAGGCAATCAACGAAATAAATTCATTGACCATCGAAGAACAGGAAAAAAGGCTTTCTCAAATCGCTCCAGAGCTTCTTGAAGAGCACAAGAAAGACGAAACAAAAACATTGCCTGAGCTTCCAGATGCAAATAAAGGCATTGTAATGAGAATAGCCCCGTTCCCTTCTGGTGCATTGCATATTGGCAACGCATACACATGCATAATAAATGATGAATACTCAAAAAAATATAATGGAAAGCTCCTATTGATAATAGATGATACAATTGGCAGCGATGAAAAGCCAATAAGCAAAGATGCTTACAAGCTAATACCAGAAGGACTTGAATGGCTAGGCATAAAATTCGAAAGAAGCATAATCTACAAGTCAGACAGGCTTGAAATATACTATGAATACGCCAAAGAATTGATAAGCAAAAACAAGGCCTATGTCTGCTTCTGCAATGCTGAAAAATTGCGAGAGAATAGAGCCAAAGGCATTGAATGCTCATGCAGGAATAATCCAATTGAAAGGAATCTTAAGGAATTTGATAGGATGATTAACAAGAAATGCAAGGAAGGTTCAGCGGTTCTTAGGATAAAGACAGGCATGCAGGATCCAAACCCTGCCTTTCGAGACAGAGTTTTGTTCAGGATATCCGAAAAATCCCACCCAAGAGTCAAGAAGAAATACCGAGCTTGGCCATTGCTCGAATTCTCATGGGCAGTAGACGACCATCTGCTTGGCATAACCCACGTCATAAGGGGCAAGGAATTGATGATAGAAAGCCAGATGGAAAAATACATCTGGGACATATTAAATTGGCCTAGCCCTGTTTTGATTCACAGCGGCTTGTTGCAAATAGAGGGCATAAAGATAAGCAAAAGCAAAGCTCGAAAAGAAGTTGAATCCGGCGAATATACTGGCTGGGACGACCCAAGGACATGGTCATTGCAATCATTGAAGCGTCGAGGATTTGAACCTGAATCAATAAGAAAGCTATTCTTAAGCATAGGTCTAACTCGGGCAGAGATAACAGTCCCAATAGAATCATTGCATACTGAAAACCGTAGAATAATAGACAGAAAGTGCAGCCGTTATTTTTTCATAGAGAACCCAAAAAAAATAAAGATCACTGGAACAAAAAAGATGAAAGTAGAAGTTCCACTGCATCCAGACTTTTCTGAGAGAGGTCATAGAAAATTCTCGACAACAGATGAATTTTACATTTCAGATAACCTTGAACAAGGCAAAACTTACAGGTTCATGAACTTGTTTAATTTCAAGGACAACGAATTCATAAGCAAAGAACATGATTCTAACCAAAGCGCAAAGCTTATACATTGGCTTCCTGCATCAGAAAACCTTGTAAACATAGAAGTGCTCATGCCAGATGGAACAATAAAAAAAGGCCTTGGAGAAAAATCACTAAAAAAGCTTAAGAAAGGTGACCAAGTCCAGTTCATCAGATTTGGCTTTGTTAAGCTTGACAAGAAAGAGAAAGGCAGCCTAACCTTCTGGTATACACACAATTGAGATGAAGCTCATCAACACTATTGACAAAAGCAAGGATTCTCTGGATGCAATATGTAGCAGAATATCACCAAGAGCGTCTTCAATAATAAATACAACATTAACAAGAGTTGAATATATTAGGGACACTGAAAAAGAAGACAAGGATCATGTAAAAAAAGAGGTCATGTCAGACCTAAGAAAGATAGTTTTTGGGTGCAGCCCTAGCATTAAAAAAAGTCAATACTGAATATCTTGCAAGAAGAGAATTGGAAAAGGCTCATGAAAGGCAAGGATCTGGAGATATTAGGACAGCTGCCTGCCTTATTCGCATATACAAACAGCTTAACGAATGGATTGAATATTATAAGCTGAGAGTAATTTATAGTACAATCCCTAAACAAAACGGAGCCTATTCAAACTAACCGCACAAACTTATTTAAACCAATCATATTTTAAAACATCATGCTAATAGGCCTGGAAGTTCATGTATCTCTAAACAGGCTAAATTCAAAATTATTTTGTGGCTGCAAGATTCCAAGTGAAGATTCTACTCCAAACTCAACAACATGCGTTACATGCCTTGGAATGCCTGGATCAAAGCCGGTTTTGAACAAAAAGGCAGTTGAACACGCAATAAAGCTTGCATTAGCACTTAATTTCACCATAAACAAGGAATTCTTTTTTTCAAGGAAGACATATTTCTATCCTGACATGACCAAGAATTACCAGATAACACAGTATGAAATTCCCATTGGCGAACATGGCTTCATAACCCTGGATTCAGGCAAAAAAATAAGCTTAAGAAGGATTCATCTCGAGGAAGATCCAGGCGCTTTGATACATTTTCCAAGCTATGTCTTAGTAGATTACAACCGCGCTGGAATTCCATTGTGCGAGATAGTAACAGAGCCAGACATAAGCACTGCAGAGGAAGCAAAGGAATTCATAAAAAAGCTAAATGCAATAATAAGCTACCTTGGAATTTTTGACCCTAAGTCGGGAACAATAAAAGCAGATGTTAACATAAGCATGCAAGGCTATGAACGAGTTGAAATAAAAAACATCAATGGCTTCCAGGCCATAGAAAAGGCAGTAACGTACGAGGCTGCAAGGCAGGAACAGCTCATCAAAGAAGGAAAAGGCATCTCTACAAGGGAAACCAGGGGCTGGGACTCAGAAAAGAATATTACAACATTTCAGCGATCTAAGGAGTCAGAAGAAGATTATGGCTATATCTTTGACACAGACCTTACAATGATAGAAATTGATTATGATTACATAGACGCCATAAGAAAATCAATACCAGAACTGCCACATCAAAAAGTAGTTAGGTACACAGAAGACATGAAGCTAGAGCAGAAAGATGCAGAAATCCTTGCAGCAGAATACAAACTAGCAGAGCTTTTTGAAAAAACAGCAGTTGAAATAGATCCTAAGCTTGCTGCTCGCTGGTTAAGGCACGAACTCATGCGTGTCGTCAATTACAACAAAAGAGAGTTGCACGAGCTTGAACTAGATGAAAAGCACATCATACATCTCTTGAAATTAGTTGAAAACAAGCAGATAACAGACAACAATGCCCAAAAAATACTTGAAAAGCTGATAGAAAAGCCATTTGACATTAATTCTTATGTCAAGGAACATGGCTTAACAGTCATAAGCTCTGAATCCGATTTAATAGGCATTGTGAAAGAATCAATAAAAGAATGCCTTGTTGCTGTAAAGGATTACAAATCAGGCAAAGAAGAATCATTCAACTTCATAATCGGTGTCATAATGAAAAAGACAAACGGCCAAGCAAACCCTGATGTCGTGAGAAAAATATTA
>JAGVXQ010000061.1:0-2669 GCA_018303705.1 Candidatus Woesearchaeota archaeon | reverse complement strand
ATTGAAAAAATATAATTCTAATCCCATTTCAGAGAATGGGGCTAACTTTTTTGGTGTGTCTTCAAATGAAATCAAGATAATTATTCATGCTGTTGCTTATATCACTTTAATCAAAAAATTTAATATGTTAATGATTCAGAATGTATTGTGTTAGGAAATAGCTAAGAAACGCAAAGATCATTTGACATATTCCACATTATCAAGATCCTCGAACTCCTTGTCCCCTGTGAGAAATACCAATCCATTCTCTTTAGCCAAAGTATATCCTACGCAGTCAATGAACGAGAAGTTTTTACTCTTGTGCTTATGCTTAAATAACATGGCTTTTGCTATGATATCAGCATCTACCAACATAAGAGACTGCTCTAATTTTCTTCTCCATTCATTGGCTATGGCCTCATTAAAATCCCTTAATAAGGCATAATACAACTCGCCAAAGTTTAATATTGAAGTTGTAAGTATTTCTTGGCTGTATTTGACATATGCCTTGTTTTCTTTGATTATTTCAATTATTGCATAGGTATCAAAAAAATACATTTGGATCACTTGAAAAATTTGCTATCAAGGTCTTTATCCATGCTAGCTGCTATGCCTCTTGTTGGCCTTTTCCAACCCTTCAATTTGCCAAATATATTCTCCACTTTAAGCATTTTAGTGGGTGATATAATTACCCTAACATTTTGGTCTATCTTTAGGCGCTCTTTTTCTATTTTTTCTTTTGGTATGACTATGCCAATTGAGTTACCCCATGTTTTTAGCCTTGTTTCAACTTCTATCATAGTTATACAGTATAACTCAATCTATATAAATTTTGTGTATGTCAAAAACTATACATGCAAAAAGCTATCCCAATCGCAGCAAGCCATGGTATTCACCCAAACCAAGATAATTTATGGTGGGCCACTAATTCAGCAGCCCTTTTATGTAGCTTCTTGTGTCAAAGCTCACGCTTGCTGGGCCTCTCCCCATGTTTCCCATGGATTTTCCCTTCCTGTTGAACTGTGATATGTACATGAGCCCTTCATGTGTTTTCAAGTGCATGTGCCCGCTAAGCTCATGCATCTTTTCAGTGTTCTCTATAAGCCCCCTTGCATTCCTTATCATATATGTTGAGCTTATATGCAGCCCTGTTGTAACTCCAAACATCTCAAGAAGGTCACCGCACAATGAATATGCCTCAATGTAAGCATTCAAAAGCCCCTCATGGTATCTCCTCTCTTCAAACAGCCTTTTCTTGTCATCTCTTGACCTTTCGATCTTGCTTGATATCGTGCTAAGCACAGTATTTACTGCTCCAGCTCTGAGTTCAAGGTTTGCCATTGCATCCCCATATTTTATTTCATCAAGCGTTGGATATCCGTTTTTTGGCTTTAATCCAGAAATTTTCTTTCCAATCTCTAACTTCAAGCTCCCATTCATCTCACTCTTTCTGTCAAACTGCCCTTTCATGCCAACATAGTCCATTAGCTCTATTGATTTCTTCCTGTACAATGTCTCTATGCTCTTGAAACTGTTCCTGTACATGGCAAGAAGCCCTCCAAGTGAGCCATGGACATCTGATGCAAGCCCTATTATTGCATTGTAATCATCTATCAGCGAGGTTTCAGCCCTGCCAGTTATTTTTCTGCCAATGCTATGCGCTGCCCTGTTAGCCGCGCTGCCCAAGCCATCTCCAGCAACTCTATTGACCTTTTTCTTGAATCCAGATATCATTCCAAAAAGGACGGCTGAGTTCTTTTCTACTTCAATGCATGTTGCTATATTGTCCTCTTCTATCATTGATGGCATTATAATGCCCTGCCCTTCACCATCTTCATCTTCATTCTCATAATCAAGCAGCAATCCCTCCTCATCAAGCATTTCATCTAAGCTCTTTTTCATTCAAATCACCCCTCATATAGTTATAACATCCAGGCCTATCACTATATTCTTCCTGTACAGTTCTCTCAAGCCTGTTTTCATCAGGCCCAAGCAACCTGTCTATGCATCCACCAGAGCCAACATAGCACCCAATCATGAAAGCAGCTGCATATGAAACAAGCCCTCTAACGTACATCATAACCACCAGCCATGAATCCATGCAGCAGCATTTTTATGTCCTCTATGCTCTTTCTTGTAGATGATTTCAAGTTCCTGATAAGCAGCTCCTTCTTCTTCTCTCTAGGTATGCTGTCCCAAAGCACCCCATAATCTATCCTGCTCAAAATCCCCATTATCTCATCTTCTTTCATACTTCCAACTGCGCTTGCCATTACATTTTCTCTCGTCTCTTTTGGCATGTTCTCTAGTATGTACAAACAGTCCTTTTCATCAATCATCTCCCCTATCTTGGCTTTGTTGTTGTATATCTCCTTCATGATAACATCTTTTTTCTCCCCATCGCTGAAATTGCTCCAGTTGTACGCAGCATCACCAAGAACAAGTCCTTCCTTCCTGTACAATGCTTCATATTTTACGTCATTAAGCCTTACATATGTTTCAAGGTTTCCCCCATCATTCTTTTTCCTCTCTATCCCAATGTTGAAAGACTGCTCCTTTGAAACAAACCCGGCTTGGCTTTCAGCATTGTAGAACCTTGCAGTATTGGCATAATACCCGACCTTGTCAACTGGCTTGCATCCAAGAAATGTAGCCATTATCCCTATAGCACCATATCTCAGAATTTTTCC
>JAGVXQ010000032.1 GCA_018303705.1 Candidatus Woesearchaeota archaeon | reverse complement strand
TTATACCATAAGGATAGAAAGAGCAGGGATATTGTTGACCGAAGCAACAGGAACCCACCTAGAGTTTAAAAATGCTGAGAGAAATAGGAATTACCTCATAACAGCAATAAACTCTGATGGCGATGAAATTTCAGAAACAAGGTCAATATCAAAGTCCGGCGGCAAGGTAACAGTAACTTTGAACTTCAATGAATGAAGGCTAAACACCTTCTATATTTTTAATTTCTTCATCAACTTTCTATATTTTCGAGCCAGAATGTTCTTTTTTAAGCCTTGTATAAATCATTGATAAGAAAATATACATCGTTTCTGTTTTTTTGCTCTGTTGCTTTTTAGCTGCATCAATACATAACCCTGTATTTGGGCTTGAACCTTCTCAGGGAGCCTTCTCTTGAGGACAGATGGCTAGGAGTACGTCGCACAAAATTTTTCCCATAGGAAATGAAGGCTAAAAAATATGTTTAATTGGTGTACTGTACAACTATACAAGAGGATGTCACACAGGCGATTATTGAAAAAATTCAATACATTGCATACCTTAATATTGCTGCTATTCCACCCATGTCTCTAAGCTGTACACCTTCCCTTGTTTCAACAGATATTATTCTTACCTTAGTCCCAAATTTGTCAGAATATTCCTCGTATTTTTCCAAGGTTTCATCTCCAAGGCTTTCAGACAATAGCAAAATGTCAACAGCAGCCATTTCAAGCATCTTCTCAACATTTGCCTTGCCATAAGCAACCTTATTCGGCTCTCTGGCAAGCATCTCGAAAAATCTGTTCATGATCCCCTTTTCCTCTGTTACAACCTCTTTTGCTAATAAATCATTTGACCTTTCAACAAGCTCATGCAAGCCAAACTCTCCAGTATAGCTCAAGTCTTTTAACCCAAGAACCTTTCTTTTCAGCTCAGTATTAAGGTAATTGCCGTCAAAGAACTCCTCTTTCGTGGGCATCGGCCCGCCTATCAATATGCCCTTTAGGTTTTTCTGCCCCAAGAATTCCTTGTTCGCAGCTTCTGATATTCTCTTGAAGAATTCCTTTAATTCACCCTCCCTTATCCTTGCAAACCTTGCAGCAGAGTTGTGTACTATCATGTTGTTCGCTATGAAGTTTCCTTTGTCAACGCTTATGTCTATCATCATAACTTCCCCTTCCATTTTCCTTATTCTTTTTATCTGGGTTGGCTTGGCATCTTCATTCAGCAGCAAATTCCCTGTTTCAAGCTCGCCTGCCTTTTTCTCTGTTCCATCACTCAAGAAAAAAACATGCTCTCCAGAAGCGCATATCACATCATCTGTTGTTATCTCAAGATAAAATTCCTTTGTCCTCTCCCAGCTATCCAATACAGTTCCAAAAACAAATTCCTTCTTTGTAAAGTCATACGATTTTACCTTCTCATCTTTCTCCAGCTCAGCTATTGTCACAAACTGTCCATCATCCAGCTCAACGCTCGTATCAGGCATTAGGCATTGTCCGCCGGCCTTTGTTTTGCCTGGAACAGCAGAATTCATTGAAACTGTTGCCTGTATTGAAGGCCCTTTTAGAAAGCCCAATGTTGCTTCTCTTCTGTCCAAGACAATAAGCCCAAACACTTCCTTGTATTCCATCATTTCTTTCAGCTGTTCTAAAACAAAAGTTTGGTCGCATCTGTACAGCCTGAAGTTCAATGGCTCTGGTGGTTCTATGCTCCATACTTTTATGTCAATCTTATTCTCTTGTTCAGATGCATTGCCTGCAAAAATAGCCAGCCCATTTGGCGGTGTTTGCTTAAACAATCGCAAGTGCCTTATGCATCTCTCCAATGAGTCTTGCACATTATTCCTTGTCCTTGCATCCTTTATGTTCATTGCAGTGCTCTGCTCCTGCTGCAAATGGTTGATTATCTTGTTTAAGTCATATCCAGCAGGCACGTAAACAGAAACCAGCTCAGTATGCCTTCCTCTTATGCCTTCAAGTTCCTTTACAAATTTCCTTATTTTGTATTTTTGTGCTACATCCATAAGATGATTTATTTTGTTGAGGTTTATAAGATTTGTCAAAAAATGTATGTAATAAATCAGCCTGTTACGAGCCTTAAATTCTGAAACAAATTCATACCTCTTAGCTTCCACGTATGCAGTATAGATACAACAATGTCAATCCATCTCTTGCCTTTTTCATTCCTGTAGCAGCCAATTGTTTTTCTCAGCAGAACAATTGGCCTTAATTCTCTTTCTGCATGATTGTTATGCAGTGGAACTCCTTCATGATATAATGCAGTAAACCAATCATCACCGCCATTTTCAATTAAAGTAACTAATCCATTAGCACCCTTGATGGTTTTCAAGCAAGTAACTATGTTTTTCAATCCAAATCTAGTTTTAGCAATCTCCTAAAGCCCACATCTCGTATCTGCTTAAGAACCATAATGATTATATGGGAAAGATCTCCGAGAAATTTTGCATGAATTTTTTTATTTGTAACAATAAAAGTTTTCCCAAGGCAGGAAAATGGTGGCACCATGATAAAGAAATAGATATAGTTGCATTAAATGGTGATGTAAAAGAAATAATGTTCTGCGAATGCAAGTGGCAGGATAATGCAGATGCTGTTAAAATTTTAAATGAATTGAAGGAAAAGGCCAAATTTGTGAGATGGCATGATGAAGGCATAAAAGAGCATTATGCAATATTTGCAAAAAGCTTTAAAAAAACAATAAAAGAAAAACACTTGCAGTTGTTCGATTTAAAGAAAATGAAAAAGATTATGTGAATTTCTTGGTTATGAGGTTAAACCAGTTTCAAAACATTATCTTGAATTCGCCGTAGCTGATTTTTTCTGCTTTTGTAACAGCTTTTAGATCCTGTTCTAGTACCATTAATCTCTTGTCAACAAAAAGCTCTTTTATTGGAGCAGTCAATGGTTTGTTTAATCTCGCCTTTTCTTTTCTTACATTGCTTATCGCTTCAATGCCCATGTCCCCTATTTCTTCAATCTCTTTGTCCTGCATTTTTTCATCATATTCCGGCCATGAATCTATATGTATGCTTTTGAATCCTTCTGATTTTGAAAAATTTTCTATGTACAGCTTGTCTGTTATAAAAGGTATTATAGGTGCCATCAGCTTTAGAATGTTCAGCAAGGAAATGTACAATGTATGCTGGGCAGATATCTTTGCTTCTTTTCCTCTTTTTTCTTCATTGTACAGCCTGTCTTTTGTTATTTCCAGATAATTGTCGCAGAATGTATGCCAGAAAAAGTTGTTCACTTCATTCCTAACTTTGCTGAATTCATACGAATCAAAGCTTTCGGTGCTTTCTTTCATCAGTTTGTTTAGTTTTATCAATAGCCACTTGTCAAATATTTCCATGTTCTTCGGCTTTGTTTTTTTGTACCCTTTTAGGTTCATCAGTCCAAACTTGGTTGCATTCCACAATTTTGTGACAAGCTTCTTGCCCGTTACCAAATCCTTCTCTTGATATGCCAAATCCTCTCCTAATTTTGATCCTGCTGCCCAGAACCTTAATGCGTCAGAGCCATATTGGTTCATTACATATTGTGGTTCTATGGTGTTTCCTTTTGACTTGCTCATTTTTTCATGATCAATGCCTAAAACATAGCCGCTTATTACGACATCCTTCCACGGGTTCTTTTTGTAATGCAAATGGCTCTTTACTAATGTGTTGAAGAGCCAGAATGTTATTATGTCATGTGCATTTCCCCTTAAGCTCATTGGGAACAATTTGTCAAACTGCTTTGGAAACAGGCTTGCAGCTATTTCTGGCGTTAAGGAGCTTGTTGCCCAGGTATCTAGTACATCCTTTTCAGGAATAAACTCGTTAGAGCCGCATCTGCATTTTTTTAACGGTCTGTCTCTCAAAGGGTCAACAGGAAGCTGGTTTTCATCAGCCAGAATTACTTCATCGCATTTCTTGCAGTACCACACAGGAAATGGAACTCCAAAAAACCTTTGCCTTGATATGCACCAGTCCCATTGCAAACCATTTATCCAGTGGTCATACCTTACCTTCATATATTCAGGATGCCAGTTTAATTTTACACCCTGCTCCAAGAATAAGTCTTTTAAATCAAGGTATTTTATAAACCACTGCTTTGTATTTAATATCTCTACTTCAATGCCGCATCTTTCATGAGTATTTACCATATGTGTTATCTTTTTTTGTGATGTTAACAATTTGTTTGCTTTCAAGTCCCCTATTATTTTTTCCCTTGCTTCTTTTATTTTCAGCCCCCCGTACTTTCCTGCGTTTTCATTCATTGTTCCATCGTGGTTTATCGAAATTAACAATGGTAGCTTATGCTGTTTGTACCACTCTACGTCTGTAAGGTCTCCGAAGCAACAACACATAACAACCCCTGAGCCTTTTTTAGGGTCTGCTTTTTTATCAGCCAGGATTGGAACATTCAAATCGAATAAGGGAACTTTTGCTTTTTTTCCAAGCAATTTTTGGTATCTCTTGTCATTTGGATGCACGAATATTGCAACGCAGCTCGGCAGTAACTCTGGCCTTGTTGTTGCTATTATAAGGTCCTTCCCATCAACCTTAAAGATTATGTCATTGAATGTAGACGATAATTCCTTATCTTTCATCTCAACCTGGGCTATTGCAGTTTCGCAATGCGTGCACCATATCGTTGGCGCTTCTTGTCTATATTCTCTGCCATCATTATAAAGATTGATGAAGCTTTTTTGCGAAATTTTCCTGCAATGGTCATCTATTGTTGAATAAAACACACCATAATCAGAGCTGAACCCTATTTTTTTCCAATCATTTATAAAATCAGGCCTTATTTCTTTTAGTGTGTCAAGGCACAGCTTTGTGAATTCATCCCTTTCCATTCTTGCACCTTTTACATTTTTCATCTTCTCTATCAGCCTTTCTGTTGCCAGCCCATTGTCATCAGTTCCGAAGGGAAAGAACAATTCATGGCCCTTCATTCTCTTGTACCTAGCTATGAAATCTATGTGAGAATATGAGAATGCGTGCCCTATGTGCATCTTTCCTGAAACCGTTGGCGGCGGCGTGTCTATCGAGAAAATCCTTTTTTTGCTTTTAGGGTTAAACTCATATATTCTCTCTTTTTCCCAGAATTCTTTTAACTCTTTCTCAGATGTTTTGAAATCATAGTTCTTATCTAGTTCCATGGGCTATTGCAATAAGATAATATTTATATAGGTTATTATTTGCTTAAAAAATAAAATAACATGTGAGGCGGTAGTTCAGACTGGGAGAACACACGATTGAAGGAAGCAAGCGTCCTTTGATGTGAAGCTGAAGAAGTTCTCAGTCACCGTGATGTCGAGGGTTCAAATCCCTCTCGCCTCAATTTTTCTTTTACAATACACTAACCAAATAATTAGGCGTTTTTCTATTATGCTCATCAGGCAGATTCACAGAGAAAGATAAACTTAATACAGAACCATAAAATAGGAATATATCTTTGCAAGACATTCACATCATCTCAAGTAACATAAAAATATTTAGCAACTCTTCCATAACAACATATCCGCGAAAGCTTTATTAACAAGGTTGTTTTCATCTTTTCTTGATGAAACAGAAAAAAAAAGGTGCAGTAGAGCTTTCAATAACAACCATAATAATAATAGTCATGGGCATTACCCTCTTAATTCTTGGCCTGGGTTTGATAAGCAAGATAATGTCTGGCACAGGCGATCTGACAACCAAAGTCATTGGCAATGCAGATGCCATGATAGACAATCTGCTCATAGATTCCAAATTTACAATGCCAGGTCAGGTAATAATAGAACAGGGAAAAGTTACTACTGTACTTGTAACTGTAGGTCATGACGGAAGCACTGTGCAAGGACCAGCAAAGTTCAAAGTACAGCTACAGAAGAATTTTCCAAATGGAATTGATGAAACCATGGTGCTTGCAGAGGTAATAACTCCAGAAACAGTAATAAATGAAGGGCAGCAAGCAAAATTCACAATAAAAATTGCAGCTTCAAGCAACGCACCAATAACAACTGGCATGAATGCTGCCGCTTATTCAGTTGTTGTTACAGCCAATGGCCAGCCATATGATCAAGGAGCATTTATAATAAATATTCAGAAAGGCAAGGGCATATTTGGCATACTGTAAACCTTTAAATAATTCTTTTGTATTAAGGTCTTCATGAAATCAATGGCATCATTGGACATTTACTTCATGAATCAAGAGCTGTTGTCCTTAATAAGCGCAAAGCTCGATAAGGTTTACCAGCCAGAAGAATCTACCATAATATTACAGCTTCACAAAGATGGCAAAAAGCTGATAAAGATAATACTTCCGTCATTTATATTCATAGCAACAGAAAAATCAGCAGGCCAAGAGCTAAACTTCTCAAAGTTCCTAAGAAAGCAATTAACAAACTACAGGTTAGCAAACATAACACAAAAAAATTTCGAGCGCATTCTCGAGCTTGAATTTGCATTGAATGATGACAAAAAAATATTAATCATCGAGCTGTTCAGCAAGGGGAATATAACATTATGCGATTTCAGCTACAAAATAATATCCACGTTAAGAATTCAGTCATGGAAAGACCGCACAATAAAGCCAAATGAGCTCTACAAGTATCCTCCAGCGAACACAAATCCATTCAGTTTAAGCCTCATAGAATTCTCAAAAAGATTAAAATCTTCAGAAAAGGAATCTATAGTCAAGACACTTGCAATCGATTTTTCATTTGGCGGCATTTATGCAGAAGAAATATGCTTAAAGTCTAACATAGACAAAAGCAAAAAATCTCCAACAGACCAGGAAATAAAATCAATTTACAATGCAATTATTCAAATTTCAAAAATGTCAATTAAGGCAAACATATCAAACAACGAATTTTTCCCATTTGAGTTGGAATCAAGCAATAATGGAAGGCAGCATTTCAGCACATTCAGCGAAGCAATAGAGGAATGCATAGAAAATCCAGTTCAACAGCCCAGTAATGCTAACATGAAGCTGAAAAGTCTTCTGGATGTGCAAAAGAAGCAGCTGGACCAGATAAAAACCTCAATAGATGAAGAAACAAGCAAGGCAAACATGATATACAATAATTACCAGATAATAAATTCCCTTCTGCAGTTGAAGGACCTTGACAAGATAAGGCAAAATGTCATGGTTAAAGAAATAAACAAGAAGGACAAGACATTTACGATAAGCATCGGTGGCAAAAACATCACCTTGAACATAAATTATTCTATAGACAAGAATGCATCTGCATATTACGAAAAGGCAAAGCGCATGAAGGGCAAGGTTCCCGGGGCAGAAAATGCAATTTCTAGGACACTTGAAAAGATAAATCATTCAGAAATACCAGTATCAAAGAAAGAAAAAACAATTGAAAGAAAAAAGGAATGGTATGAGAAGTTCCGCTGGTTCATTTCATCAGAAGGTTCTCTTGTCATAGGTGGAAGAGACGCAACAACCAATGACATAATAGTAAAGAAGCATATGGAAAAAAGCGACTTGGTGTTCCATACAGAGCTGAAAGGCAGCCCATTTGTCGTTGTAAAAGCAAGTTCAAAAAAAATAGGCGACGCAACTATAGAGGAAGCAGCAATATTCTGTGCCTCAAATTCAAAGCAATGGGATGCAAAGCTTGCAACATCCGATGTTTACTGCATTTCTCCAGAACAGGTAAAAAAAGAGCTAGGCCTGCCGAAAGGCACTTTCATGATATATGGAAAAAGGAATTACTTGAAGCCTGTTCTTAAGCTTGCAATAGGCATAACAAAAGACAATAAGGTAATGTGTGCACCCATTAATGCAGTAAGAGTTAATTGCAAAAGCCTGCTGGCCATAAACCAGGGGGATGTAAAAAAAAGTGACATTGCAAAAAAGATAAAAAAAATATTTGAGGAAGAACTAAGAATAAAAATAAGCCTTGATGAGATTATGCAGGCTCTCCCTCCTGGCGATTGCTCTATTTCTCGGTGATGTGTATCCCGGTTGCATTGAAGTTTACGAATGGGCCAACACCAAATATGTCAAGCAAGTTGTTTATTCTGTCCCACTTGTAAACTATGGCATCAAACGTTATGATAATTGGTGCCTTTCCTGGCTTTTGGTATGTTGCTAAAGACCAATGGTTATTTTCAACGTACAGCAAAGTGCAGTCATTCTGTACTATATTTCTGACCTTGCCTTTTGTTGTTAACCTTATGTTGTCTCCATTTACCTCGCCATTCAAGTCCATGCTTAATATCCCTGTATAGGTGCCATCATTTTGTTTTCTCACCCATGCCGAAAAGCTTGTTGCATCATTGTTTATGTTGCTGAAATTTCCTATATGGCCTATGTTGCCATTATCTCCTCTTATGCTCATGCTTTCCAAGTCGCATGTTATGCATACATTACCCTCATCAACTAGGCCATCGCAGTCATCATCAACTCCATTGCATGCCTCGCTGCTTGGCAATCCTGGCAGGCATTGCTGTTGCTGCCCATTAACGCAGTTCTGCACAGTCCTTTGGCATAGCCCAACACCGCAAGTTATGTTCCCTAAATTATCATCAATCAATCCATCACAGTCATCATCTAAATTATTGCATATTTCAGTTCCAGGTTGGTTGATCTGTTGACATGTTCCAAATGGGTTCCACAGGCATATATTGCTGCACATCCTGTTCTGCGTGCCTGCTGAGCATATTCCTAATAACCCAGTATTGCATGTCTGAGCTTCTATCTGTCCAGGAGAGCATGCTCCCTGGTTTGTGCATGCCCCGAAATTTCCCCATTGCCCATCACTCTGGCATGTCCTTGTCTGCATTCCACAGTTTCCGCATGCTATTGTTTCAGCCTGTCCTGGTACACATACTCCTGAAACATTTATATCATGCCCGCAGTTCGGAGGCAAGAACCAGAAAGCATTCTCTTTTAGCATTCTCCATTCATTGTGATATATTCCTGGAACGCTTGGCGCAGTTATGTTGAAATTGAATATATTCTGCTGATTCTGCCCGACAGTAACTCCACTTTCTATCAACACCCTGCCAATTCCCCAAATCAGATTGTCCTGTGGATTCTGTGATCCTAGCTTGTAATTATCACTCCTTGTCCACGGAACAGACCCATCATTCCTTACTGTAACTGAAACTGGTTGTGTCAGCCCAGGAGATATTGAAGATGGAATTGTATTGCTTATGCATATAGCACAAACCTCATCAGTTGAATTGTCGCAGTCGTCATCAAGGCCATTGCATGTTTCTGTTGTTGCATTATTGTTTTGCTGGCAGTTTTCAAATTGGTTCCATTGGCAAGTATTGTTGCATGTCCTTTCCTGCTGTCCAAACGAGCATATGCCTGGTATTCCAGTGTTGCATGTCTGAGCTTCTGCCTGTCCCGGAGAGCATGCTCCCTGTCCTGTGCATGCACCAAAATTTCCCCACTGCCCATTGCTTTGGCATGTCCTTGATTGTGTTCCACAGTTTCCACATGATTGTGCTTCAACCTGGCCAGGTATGCATACTCCAATGTTTACATCTATCTTATATTTGTGGACATAAACTGAACCACCACTATTTACAGCTTCAAACCTTATTATATTTTGACCATTTTTGAATTCTACATTGTTAAATGTCTTAGAGAAAGGGCCACTTATTTCACATGCTATGCATTCTTCTTCATTCTGGCAGTCCTGTCCAAGGTTGCACCAGTTGTCATCTGTGCTGCCTACAACTTTGCCATTAACAAATACCTTTACCTTTTCATTTTCATATGTACCTGCTCCATAATTTCCAGTCCATACTATTAATGTGCCTGGTTGAAATACCTCTTGAGGCAGAGTAACCTTTGATTCACCGATAACTTTTGGACTTGAAGATGGTTGCCAGAAATAACACCCACTAACGCCGTCCAATAAGGCTGATTCAGAGCCTATGCAGGCTCCAGGCCCACTGCCACTGAAAAGATTTGTATCGCACTCATTCAATGGCCTTCCACAGGCCCAATCCTTTCCAAGATTAACCTGGTCTTCGAGAAAAATTGTTTTTTCAAAAGCATAAGCTGTTGATACAGAAAACATAATTAAAAATATAGAAATTACTATTAGACTATATATCCTCTTTTGTGCCTCTTTCATTTATACCCCATTTTTATCAACCTTTTTTAACTATACAGAACCCCTTTTTCCTAAGACATGTTTATTGTTTTTTAAAAGCATTATCATAAAAAATCAATTATAATGTAAACTCTATATAATTGGTCAACAGGCTTGCTTATCAGTTTAATAATACTTAACTTGCACAAAATCATTTTTTTCCAATGAATTTTATGAATCTTTCAAATGGCATCGCATTTACTATGTTCTTGCTTTCAGCCCATCCCCTTCTAGCTTGGGCTATCCCAAAGATCATGAAATCAAGGTTTTTTGCTGAATGTGAATCAGTGCTTATAACAAGTTTGTTGTCGTTTTCTATGCAGAGCCTTATGTTAGTATCATTTAAGTCAAGCCTTGATGGATATGAGTTTATTTCTAGTGCAACATTGTTTTCCTTTGCTTCTTTTATTACAGCATTGAGGTCTATCTCATAGGGGTTTCTTTGGTTTATTATCCTGCCTGTGGGGTGTGCTATTATGTTAACTTTTCCTGAGTTTATGGCCTTAATCATCCTGTTTGTGTTTTCATTTTTTCCCGCCCTGAATCCAGAATGCATAGATGCTATTACTATGTCGAGCTTGTCCAATATTTTATTAGGGTAATCCAAGGAGCCGTCTTTTAATATGTCAACTTCTGAACCCTTTAGTATATTTATTTCATTCTTGTATTTCTTTTTTAATTTTTCAATCTCTTCAATGTATTTCTTGAACCGTTTTTCATCCATTCCATTAGCTACATGTGCACTCTTGCTGTGGTCAGTTATTGCAACATACTCATATTTTTTCTTTATCGCGGCCTTTACCATATCTTCAGCAGAATTAAAGCCATCACTCCATGTTGTATGCATATGTAGATCACCCTTTATTTCATTGTAACCAATAAGTTTTGGCATTTTTTTAAGTTCAAGCTCTCCAGTATCCTCTCTCATCTCAGGCTCTACATAAGGCAGTCCAAGCTTTGAGTAGAGTTCTTCTTCATTTTTTCCGCATATATACTTGTCTTTTCTGTCAAACAATCCATATTCAGATAGCTTCATGCCTTTTTTTATCGCGATCTGCCTCATTCTTATGTTATGCTCTTTGCTTCCAGTAAAGTAGGCCAATGCCCCACCATAACTTTTTTCTCCAACAACTCTTAAGTCGCAGTTTATGCCTTCTTTTAATACAACTGAGGATTTTGTTGGGCCTTTTGCCAATACTGCTTTGATGTTATTTAATTTTGCAAAATAGTTCATCACTTTTTCAGGGTATTTTGATATGACCAATATGTCAATGTCCTTTACTGTGTCCTTTTTTCTTCTTATAGAGCCAGCAATATCAATCTTTGAAACTTCCTTTAAATTTCTTAACCCATCTGCTATTGAATTTGCAATAGGCAGCACAGTTCCAAGCAGTGTTCTTTCATGGCCCTTTTTTATTAGCCCAATTCCCATCAATATATCCTCTTCAGATTTTTCCCCAAAACCCATAAGATTCCTTATCTTACCGAACCTTGCTGCCCTTTCAAGCTCACCCAAGGAATTTATTTTCAGGATCTTGTATAGTTTTGATACCTTTTTTGGTCCAAGCCCTGGAATCTCCATCATGCTTACAACGCTTTCAGGAACAGTTTTTTTTAATTCATCAAACTCTTTTATTTTTCCTGTATCCAAATATTCTGCAATTTTCTTGCCTATGCCTAAGCCTATCCCTGAAACCTCTGTGATTCCATCAAGACCTTTTTTCCTGTAGATGTCTTCAATGTCCTTTGGAAGATTTTCTATTGACCTTGCTGCTTTCCTGTACGCAATGGGTTTCCATTCAACTTTCTTTATCTCAAGAATATCTGCTATATTGTTCAGTATTTCTACAACCTCTTGGTTTTTCATTGTTCGGAATATGTTGTTTTTTGTTTAAATTGTTTTCTAGTACAGCAGAAAATGTTTGTGGTGATTACAAATCCTTGAAATTCGGAGCACCGTTGATGAACTCTGATTTTATGCCTATTTTTTTGAAGTAATTGCACATCGCGATGCAAGCAAATTTTTCTGTTGAGTAATGGGTCCCCCCCAAAATGTTTATCTTGTTTTGTCTGGCATATTCATGGGCTGGCTTTGAATAATCATTGCATGCTGTTATGCCTGTTACTAGAGTATTTACATTCTGCTTCGCTACCTCTTTCAGCATTTCGATGTCATTTCCTCCGCCTGCAATGACTGCTATAATGCCATCCCTTATCTCTATGTCTCCATAATTGTACAGGCTTGTTTTATGCCCAAGGATTTCTTTAAACATGGCTGACAATTCATCAACCGTCTTGAACTCTGCATCTCCGAAAACCCCACACAATGCACCGAAATACTGGCCAAATGGCTTTATGGGATTTATTCCTATGGCCTTTGACAATGTAAGGCTTGTTGAATACTCACTAAAATTGTCAAGAGGGACATTAAGATTGTATACTGATATCTTCTTATCCTTGAGCTTCTTAAGCAAGTACTTGTTCATGTTCTGGAATGGTGGCTGCTTTTCTATGTTCCATTTCATTGGATGGTGGGTGAAAAGAAGTACGTCCCTTTTTCCTTTTTCTATCACAAACCTCATAGCATGGTCTGTTGGAAATACTGGCGTGTATATTTTTTTTATCTTTTCAGAATTATCACATACCAAGCCTATTGAGCGCTTCTTGAAATTATCACATATAAACCTGCTAACCTCTTCCATATACGAAAACCACTTGTCGCTCTGCTGCGGCTTTATTATGTCTTTTTCTATTCTTGCGTATAACTCATGTGCATACATTTTTGTAATCGTCCCCGATGGGATTCGAACCCACGACCTACTGCTTAGGAGGCAGTCGCGCTATCCACTGCGCTACGAGGACATAATCGACGTTTTATACTCCTTTAGGTGCTTTTTATTACTAGACCCTATTTCTTTCATCCACTTTCGTGTTTGTTTTATACCATATAAATTAAGTCTGTATTGGTTTAATTTGGGTTCAAAACCCCTGTTTTTTAAATACCTTTCTACTTGCTGCAATAAGCGTGGGGCTTTCATAGTAATATTTATACGACCATATAATTTATGTTTACCTAGTCTTATCCCCAAATAACCATCTGTATCAAAAATACCTCTTACAACATATTTCATTTTTTGGTTATCTTTAGCCACATCCTCTTTTATTTTTAAATCAATTTTCTTGCCTATAGGAAAATTCATATTTTTGTTTAAAAACATTATTAACCTTTTATGACACATTAAGATTTCCATTGCTTTACTATTCTTTTTATATTTAATTATCATTGTTTTACCAAACAATTTTCTTGCTGTTTGTCTCATAAATAAAAGATAATCTTTGTCTAATATTCTATGTCCACTAATACCAACCCACCAAAGATTTCTTTTTTCTCCACCATAATTATAAGAAAGTACACTCAACCAGCCATCACCCAATAATGCACCATAAAATTCTAAAAATAAAGGATTATTTATATTTACTTTAAAATTTTTGCTTGATTCATCTTCTCTCAGAAGCAAGCTTTTTTTACCACCTTTTGACTGTCTATAACGTATCTCATCTAGGCCGTATCTTTTAACCAATACCTTATATGTAATTTTACCACCTTTGATTTGTCCCCAGTTGTCCTCTTTCTTATCTA
Organism: Candidatus Woesearchaeota archaeon; assembly: GCA_018303705.1. Classification (GTDB taxonomy): domain Archaea; phylum Nanobdellota; class Nanobdellia; order SCGC-AAA011-G17; family JACPNG01; genus JAGVXQ01. Next base: position 4,973 of record JAGVXQ010000032.1, on the reverse strand, counting down.
TTATATTTAGTCTAGTTCTTTTGGTAATAATATTTTCGTCTAAATACCTGTTTTTATTATAAAACCATTTTTTAATAGTATAGTAGGGTTTATTAATTTTAATAGAGAGTTCTTTCAGATCCTTTGCACAATATTTTTTCTTTAAGCAATTAAGGAGTTTTATTTTTGACGATTTATCTAACAATATTCTCATAGGCATATTATATATACCTACTATATAAATTTTCCTTATCCAGGCTGAGCTAAGAGCCCGTTGCGGTAAAAATAAGATAAATGTTATATAAATCTATTCTTTTAGCGCGATAGTCTTTTTTTCATCTATGGCATTTGACAATGTCCTGCCCATCTTGCTCTTCTTATGGACCCTTATTTCACCCTTTTTCGAAGAAGAAGCTGTCATGAGAAACTGTTCATTTACATAAATATCAACTGTTGTATTTGGCTTTGTGTATATGGATATGTAATTCCCCTGGTGCCTTGCATTGAAATCAATGCCTGAATCTTTTTCTTCTTCAAGCTCTTCAATGTCAATACCTATGCCTATTCTTTCTTCTATTTCATTTATTGTCTTCCCTTCCCTTCCTATAATCTTGCCTATGTCTTCTTTTGGCACGTAAACTATAGCCTTGTGGTCAGATGTTATCTTCGCTATGGCTTTGCTTGTATACCTCCTGAATTCATTTTCTATCTGCTTTGCAGCCAATGTTTTTGCAGGGCTTAATTTTTCAGTATCAGAGCCTATTGGTATTACAACTGTTTCCTCACCATAAGAGTAGATCTCATATTCTGGCTTGCTTGTGATGAAATCTATTACTTCAATAACAGGCCTTGCCAGGTCAGCTTCGCTCATGCCATGCGGAACTTTAACTGTCATCTTTAGTGTAAGAACCTTCCCTATATTTCCCTTTTCAATGAATATTATGGTGTCTAAAACGCTTGGTATCATTCCTGTTTCAAGCCTTCCTATGAATCTCTGGACTGCATCTATCGGTGAGGCTGAATGCAAAACACCAAGGCAGTTTGAGCCTGCCAGCCTTAAGTCTGTGAAAAGCTTGAAATCTGGAGTGTCCCTTATTTCATCAAATATTATGTTGTCTGGCCTAGATAAGAATAATATGTCATGTATCTCCTGGCTTGATGTGAAGTTCTTGCTGTACTGTGTTATCTCATCTGGCAATATAAGGTCTCTTGGAGATTCAACTGTCTTTACAATCTTCTTCATTGAATTGTAATGCTCTCCTACAGCCATTGCGAATGTCGATTTTCCACTTCCAGTTTCCCCAGCAACTATGATGCCTCTTGCCTTCATCTTTATTCTTTCAGCTATTGCTTCTGGCAGCTCATATTCATCCAAGTTCAATTTTCTCAATGGCTTTACAACAGTTATTTCCCAGCCATCAGAAACAGGAGGCTTTACAATCACTATCCTGTAATTCTTGTATTGAACTATTGTTGAGCCTTTTCTAGAAATTTCAACAAAAGATTTTGGGTCTGCCCTTGTTTTTTTAACTATCTCCTTTGCTGTGTTTTGGACCTCCAATGGGGTTAACTTCTTATTGCTAATCTGGACCAGTTGCCAGTTGCCAGGCATGCCTTTTTTTCCAACAACGAATGTATTCTCTTTAAGGTGCACAGACATTGTTGTATCATCAAAATACTTTTCAATGCTCAGCTTTTCATTAGGCCTTTCCAGCTCAACAAATCTTATCTTGACGCCTGTTGCCTTTGCAGATTCTGCCTGTATATTATCAGCTGTTATCAGTGTAGCATCTTCTGCATAAGCAATATCCCTTATCATGGAATCAATCTCGCCGCCAGCCTTTGCATATTTTATCTGGTAAACATTTGGCCTGGAGCCAACAAATTCAAGTTCTATCATTCCTTCTTCCTTCAACGCTTGGAGCTTCTGCAATTCTTCAAGGCCAAGAAATCCTATTTCCTGCCCAAGGTTCGCCTGGTGCTCTAGTTCTGCCAATACTGCCCTTGGCACAAGTATCTTGCCAGAAATCTCTTTGCTTGCTATCAATCTTGAAGCAACTTTTTCTATTACAACAGATGTATCAACCACATAAATATTTTCCATTGTTAACCTCTTTTTCTAAAAATAATGAAACTCTTTATTTAAACTTTTCTAACAAATGTCATAAATGCAGTATGCCCTATTATGTTTGACATTGGCCTTACTTTCCTGCCGTCAACAAACCAAGGCCTTTCAATTAATTCTATTGTCTTTATGAAAATGAAATTTTTGTTCTTCCTTGTGTTTTCAACGAATTCTATAACCTGTATTATAGTCGGCAGATAAGCAACTAAAAAACCCCCATTCTTCAATGGTCTTGCTGCATGTTTTAATGCCTTCCATGGCTCTGGCAAGTCTAAAATAATCGCATCAAGGTTTTTTTCTGATATCCCCTTGTAAACGTCCTTGTTCTTGAATACCACATTGCTTATTTCCAAATCATTAATGTTCTTTGCTGCAATGTCCATAAAGTCTTTTCTGATTTCATAGCTGTAAACCTTGCCGCAGCCTTGGCTAAAAATGCAGTAAGCTTCCCAGATCCAGAGCCTGCTTCTAGGACATTGGAGTCATTTTCAAGGGATATATTCACTAGTATGCTTGCTATGTCCTTTTCCAAAATCGCTTGTGGCGCCCTTTTTATGCGCTGCATCTTGTCGATGAACCTTGCATCAAGCACAAAGAACTCTTTTCCAAGGTTTGTTTTTACAAGGTTTTTTTTCAATATGTCCTTTTCCTTTATCATACCAGAATTTGTATGAAAATCCCCCTTTGACCAGTAAAAAACATCTTCATTATTCATCAATATTTTTTTTATCATTTTTTCAGTGAAGCTCCATATTCATGTTAGTTTAGAAATATTAATAAAAGAAAGCACTATAAAAAGCTTATGAAAAAGGTGGTCATAAAGCTCGACAACGTCTGGAAAATCTACAAGATGGACCAGGTTGAGGTAATTGCTTTGCGGGGCTTGAACCTTGATGTTTATGAAGGCGAGTTTCTTGCTGTTCTTGGCAAGTCGGGCAGCGGAAAATCAACTATCTTGAACATGATCGGCTGTTTGGACCTGCCGTCGAAAGGCAAAATCCACCTTGATGGAAAGGATATTTCAACACTTGATGAAGACGAGCTTGCAAGGATAAGAGGCAAAAAAATAGGCTTTATATTCCAGACATTCAATCTTATACCTAGCTTGAGCGCCATGGAAAATGTTGCCTTGCCTATGACATTTCAAGGTGTGGATAAAAACACACGGACTGAAAAGTCAAAACACCTTCTTGAATTGGTTGGTCTAAAGGAAAGGGTTTCTCATAAGTCGGTAGAGCTTTCTGGAGGCGAGAGACAGCGCGTTGCTATAGCAAGGGCCCTGATAAATGACCCTGAAATAATACTTGCAGACGAGCCTACAGGAAATCTTGACAGCAAGACAGGTGAGGAAATAATTAACATACTTTTAAACCTGCACAAAAAATTTAAAAGGACAGTAGTTATGATAACGCATGATAAGTACCTGGCTGGTTATGCTGAGCGCATAGTACATCTTGCTGATGGTGCAATCGCAAAAGGGGGTAAATTATAATGGAAAAAAAGCTGGTTATTGCGGTTTTCATTTTGATGCTCAGCTTGTATGCTGCCGAAGGAATTATTTCTTATGAAGAATTGCGAATAGACCTTTTAAGGACAGACCCTTCTCCATTGCAGCCAGGCGAGAAATTTGACATATGGTTTGACATAACAAACATACAGCCATACACAATAAATAGTTTGCAAGTAAGCTTTGTGAACATGTTCCCTTTTACCATAGAAGACCCAAACCAAAGCTCGATATTCATGCAGGAGATAAAATCCAGCGAAAAAAAATCAATAAAATACACTGTTAAAATAAACAAGGACATCAATGAAGGCATATACCCCATAGCATTGCAGTATTATTCTAACAAAATAGGCGCTATAGTAAGCAAGAACTTTGACCTCATCATAAAGGCATCAAGCGTTGTAATATCAACAGCGAATGTCAAGGTAACTCCTGAAAAGGTAAGGCCTGGCAGCGAGTTTGAGCTGAGCATAGACCTGACAAACGCTGCTGATTACACAATTACCGACATATCAGCAGACCTTAACCTTGATGGAACTCCATTTGCTACATTGGCAGGAGGCAATGAAAGAAAGATAAGGCAGCTAGCACCGACAGCGAAGGCAATGCTAACTTATGACATGATTGCCAACCCTGAATCAGAGCTAAAAGTCTATAAGGTTCCATTGCTTGTGACTTATTATGACAGGCTTGGAATAAAATACTCAAAGAACAACACTATAGGAATAACAGTGTATGCAAAGCCAGAATACAACATAGATTTGGAGAACAGTGAGGTATTTACCAAGGGCCAGACAGGCGAGATAACACTGAGCATATCAAACAAAGGCAATTCAGACATAAAGTTTTTCAACATTGAGCTCCTGCCTTCTAATGGCTATGCCATAATATCAAACCCAAGGATTTATGTAGGCAACCTTGACAGCGATGATTTTGAAACAGCCACATACAAGATAAACTCAAAGTCATCAAAGCCAATAAAGCTTGATCTAAAAGCCAATTACAAGGATGAGTACAATAATGACTTTTCAGATAATATTTCAATAAGTATGCCTTTGTACAGCATCTACCAAGCAAAAAATCTCGGGCTTGCAAAAAGAAGCTATTTCTGGCTGGAAATTATTTCGGGAATAATAGTCTTAATATTTGTTTACAAGCTTTATAAAATATGGAGGTTTGAGAGGGACATAGAGAAATCCATAATGATACTTTTCAAGAACACGATAAAGTGGTTTAGGAACAAGTTAAAGCTCTGAAAATGCTTGGTGATTTCATTTCTCTTTCTTTTCAAAGTGCAAAAAGCCGCAAGCTAAGGAGCTGGTTGACAGTTCTTGGCATAGTAATAGGCGTTGCAGCAATAAT
>JAGVXQ010000031.1 GCA_018303705.1 Candidatus Woesearchaeota archaeon | reverse complement strand
AACGATGGGAGGCTTGATTGTTGGGTTTGGAATAGACAGTGGCATTGCCATTAAGAGCGTCGTGCTGTTTAGAGCACTAACTTTTGTGCCTTACCTCATCATCGGCGGAATATTGTTCTTATATTATGGGCACAAATACACTTACAAGAGGTTTTTCAAAAAGGACGAAGTTGATGCCAAAAACCCCTTTGGAAAGTGTTAAAAATATTCTGGTCTCAAATATCGCATGGACATACCCCTTGTATAATGAGTTAAAGGTCGCATTGGAAAGGACAAAGCGGAGCTATGAGATAATATTTGTGGATGACGGCTCGAGTGACAATACTTTCGAGAAGGTAAGGACATTAAACAACCAAAACAAGAATGTAAGGGCAGTGCAATTTACAAAAAATTTCCAGAAGGCTGCAGCGCTGACTGCTGGCTTTAGGGAAGCAAAGGGCGATGTTATAATAACCCTTGATGGAGACCTGCAAGATGACCCCAACGAAATACCAAAACTTCTTGAATGCATAAAAAGCTGTGACATGGTTGTAGGGTGGAGGCATGACAGGGCAGACAATGCCATGAAAAAACTGCCATCGTTAGTATTTAATTTGCTGATAAGATTTGCAATCGGAGCAAAGCTTCATGATTCTGACTGCAATCTCAGGGCCATAAAAAGTTATGTTGTAAAGGGCATGAGCATATATGGAGGGTTATATAGGTACATACCGATAATAGCCCACAATATGGGCTATGATGTGAGGGAAATAAAGGTGCACCACAGAAAAAGGCTGTATGGACAAAGCAAGTATGGCATGAAAAGGCTGTTTAGCGGTGTTCTGGATTTGATAACTATTAATTTTTTGATGTCATATATGAGAAAGCCGATGCATTTGTTTGGATATTTTGGATTTGCATCAACAACCATAGGTTTTTTGCTTGGAATATACCTTATGATACTAAAGTATGGATATAATGCTGCTATTGCAAACAGGCCATTGTTGTTTTTGGCAGTTCTGCTTATTGTTGTTGGGATTCAATTCTTTTCAATTGGTTTAATAGGAGAGATGATAACAAGCTACAATTACAGTGAAGAGGGGCAATATACCATCAAACGAAAGCTATAAAAAGTATTTTGGTGGGATAATGCTGCATAGGTGATTTTTATGAGAAAGGCTTTGAAACATTTAGGGTACATAAAAAGCCCTAGGCTTGGGGCAAGAATAGCAACGGGTTTTGTAAAGGGAATGCTATTAAAAATGCCTGTTTTGAGAAGCGTAGAGCTGGCAATAAATTATGAATGCAATGCAAAATGCGACATGTGCTATGCCAGGGATTTATTGGACAGCAAGAGGATTAATCTAAGCGTTGAACAGATAAAAAACATCTGGAATCAAGCGCATGACCTTGGAGATTGTAAAGGCATTAAAGCCGAAATCAACATTAGTTTCCATTGTTACAAATGCTTCTTTGATTGATGAAGAGAAGATAAAAAAACTGAAAGAGGCAGGCTTAAGCTATTTGCAGATAAGCCTTGACAGCATTGATGCAAAGAAACATGATGGCTTGAGGAAAATTCCTGGATTATATAACAAGGTTATAAGGGCTGTTGAATTATGCAAGAAGTATGGGATAAGCTGCTGTTTCAGCTCAGTTGTCTACCATGGTGGAATTGATGATTTTGAAGATATTGTTAGGCTTGCCAGGAAATATGACATAATGGTCCTTATGAATTATATTGGGGTAGTTGGCGGCTGGAAAACAGAGGAAGAGCTTGCTTTGACAAAGGATGATTTTGTAAGAATACACAATCTTATGAAAGACCTGAATGTAAGGTTCCATACCATGTATAATTTCTCAGGCAAGCTGGAATGCCCTGCTGGAAGGGAAAAGATATACATAACTGCTTATGGCGATGTAATGCCCTGCAACAAGAACCAGCTGAAATCCTATGGCAATGTGCTTGAAAAGCCTTTGAAAAACATATGGATGAAGATGTTTTACAATCAAGAGTTTACCACATACTGCAAGGACTGCAAAAGATTTAACATCTAAAGAGGGGATTCTAGGAAAATGAGTAAAGGACAAATAACAGGGTTAATATCGCCTATGCTTGAAAGGATAAGGCTTAGAAACATTGCAAAATACGTAAATGGCAAAAAGGTACTGGATGTTGGATGCGGGAGATGCTCATTAAAGAAATATCTTGGGAATGCTGAGTATTTTGGGTTAGAAAGGGACAAAGAAATAGACGTTCCTGACAAAGGAAGGATATTTTACCATGATGTTGAAGCTGATGACTTGAATGATATTGGGAAGTACGATGCAATTGTGTTATGCGAAATAATAGAGCATTTCCAAGACCCAAAACAAGTTGTATTAAAGCTAAAAAAACACCTTAATGAGAATGGAACAATAATCATATCAACCTCGATACCATTTAGGTATAAAATACACAAATATACGAGTATGATAGGATTGACAAGCAAAGAAGCAAGCCATGAACACAAAAGTTTGTTGGGAAGGGATGACATTTATAAGCTTGCGACTGAAGCAGGGTTAAAGGTAAAAAGCTATTCGAGGGAAGAATTATGGACAAAGCAAATAGCAGTATTAGGGGAGTAAAATGGCGCTGATAAACAAATTAAGGCTGCTGCAAGACATAATTATGCTCAAGCTAGGATACCCAAGAATGTTTTCTATAACAATAAACATGACTGACAAATGCAATTTGAGATGCAAGATGTGCAACATCTGGGCAAGGCAAACAAAAAATGAAATTAAGGCCGATGTTTTTGAGAAGCAGATGAAAGAAAGCAAGACGATGCAGAGAGTGAAACTTTTTAATTTTGCTGGAGGTGAGCCATTTTTAGTCAAAGATTTAGACAAGTTTGTAAGTGCTGTTGCAAAGCATTCAAAGCCTATCCAAGTAAGGTTTGTGACAAATGGCTTTTTGACAAATATTATAGCAGAAAAGATGGAGGAATTCCTGGAAGAGCATAAAGATATGAGTTTGGGGGTTAAAATTTCATTGGATGGGACTGAGAACACCCATGACCATATAAGGGGCATAAAGGGGTCTTTTGCAAACGTTGTAAAGACCATAGACAAGCTTAATGAGCTAAAAGAAAAATATGGGAACAGGCTTGGAATAAACATAGGGTTTACAGTAAATAAGATCAATTTCAGGGAAGTTAATGATATTTACAATCTTGCAATGAAGAAAAATGTTGGTTTTCTATTTAAGCCAATAATGAGAATAAGAAAATTTTCAAATGAAGAGAGTGTTGGAGACTTGTTCTTGAACCAGCAAGAGGTAGACGAGCTTATTGCTTACAACAAAAGATTCCTGAAAGAAGGTAAGATTGGAGAAGGATTCATGGAAAAAATGGTATACAAGCATTTTTACAGGATAATGAACAAATACATGAAAGAGCCGAGAAATTACATAACATGCTATGCATTGTCTGGGTCTTGCTATGTAATACCTAATGGGGATGTTACATCATGCCTATTGCTAAATGATGTTTTTGGAAATTTGAACGAAAGGAATTTTGATGAAATATGGATGGATGAAAGGAGCGTTAAAAGAAGGAAGGAGATATTAAATGGGGGATGCCATTGCTTAACGCCTTGTGATACAATACCTTCATTGATGGTTGACAAGTTTCCATTTTACTGAACATGGGAAGAAAAGAATCGTGGACATTAATTGCAATTTTGGCCCTTGGCTTTTTACTAAGGATTATTGCAGCAAATTCTGAATGGATTGATGTTGATGAAGGCAATTACCTTTATGATGCCAAGCTCTTGTCTGAAGAGCAGAAACCATTTGAAGACTTCTATATGAAAGAGGTTTTTTACACCTCGATACTGTCTTTCTTCGGAGAGATTTTTGGATTTTCCTTGTTCCTTGGAAGAATCCTGTCAGCATTGTTTTCCCTAGTTACGATAATATTTGTGTACAAGATAGGGTCTTTGATATATGGTAAAAAAACAGGCTTGATTGCTGCATGCATTTATGCATTCATTCCATTCTCAATATTTTGGAATGTTCTTGTAAGGGAGAGTGTTCTTGAGATAATGCTAATGACAGTTTCTGCTTATTACATAATCAGATTTACAAAAATGGAGGCATTTTCTGACATGGTGCTGCATGCCCTTTTCTTGTTCATGGCTTTGCTGACAAGAAGATCTATTTTTCTTTTTGTCCTTGCCGAGCTTGCACTTTTAGCTTACATGTACAGGTCCAGGCTAAGATTCCTGCTGGTGTCTTTTTTTTATGGGCTTATTGGAGTTTTGATGCCCTTAGCATTGCTTATTTTTTACTCTTATGCCATTGATGCCAGTTTTTTAAAAATGCTCGGCATTGAATTCTCCCCAGTAACACAGGCTTTTTCATGGAAGCAGTTTTTTGGCCAGAGAATCTTGCTGCCTTACTGGCTTTTGAGAGAAGCGTCTTATGTCATTCTGCCATTATTGATTGTATTGCTATACAAATTAAGAAACCGCACCAGATATTTAGTGTTTAGCCTATTATTTGCTGCGCTTTTTTTCAGTTCTTTTGCATTCGAATATGCTCTTTTTAAATTTCCAGATAGAATGGCGCAATATCCTGTACCACCACTGGCTTTTTTTATATTGTCCATGGTTTATTTAACTGCACTGTTTGCAATATCATACCGCTTTTTAAACAGAAATTATTTTATTGGCCTTGACAGATTTATTGTTTTGTGGGTGTTTTCCATTATTGCATTTTACTCTGCTTATTCAAGGTTTCATGTGGTTTATATCGCTGAGATGCTTCCTGCGGCTGTGATACTAATAACTCCTTTTTTAAGGCGCTTATATGAAGAGAAGGAAACTGTTAACAAAACATTCTTGGTGATATTGCTGTTTGGCATATCATTATCTGCATTTTTCTATGTGGAATACCATGGATTAAACAATAAATGGGATCCTGATATTGCTGAAAAGGCTGCCTTGTACATTAAAGAAAACAGCCATAAAGAAGATGAAATATTTACCCCGATGACGTTCGTCCCGATAATTGCTGACAGAAAACTGGTGCTGAACATAACACACCCGCTATATTACCATTTTGAAGGTGCAGGGGATGCTGATAAGGTGGGGGTACCGAGCTTCAAAACAATAATCGAATACATGGACAGAAACGAAGTAAAATATGTTGTAATCGATGAGTATGTAGATGTTACCTATTACTCAATTAATCCTGTTTTGAAGTATTACATTGAAAGCAATTATGCTGTTGAAAAAGAATTTGATGGTATCAAAATATTGGCTAGAAAAACTTAATTCCTGCTCATTTTTTGTAGTAAAAAATCCTGCTTAAAACTGAAAAAGCACCCCTCATAACTTTCCTGAAGCTATTCCAGTCGCTTATTGTTTTCAAGTTTTGAATTATTATCCTTGGCGAAGTATAATAACTTAGGTATGCCTTTCTTATTATGCCTGACATCTGATTCTTGTTTAGAAACTCGCTTTCGATTATCGGACCCTTAGTACCATCCAAATCTTCCCATGAGTTTAGCTTCAAAAGGTTCTTGCTTTTTGCCTCTTCATAAAGTTTTGTTCCTGGGAAAGGAGCTGCCAAAGTAAATTGGACGTAATTTGCACCCAACTTCTTGGCGAACCTTATGGTTTCCCTTACTGTTTTCATGCTTTCCTTTGGGAGGCCGAAAACAAAGCTTCCGCCAGCACATATTCCTGCTTTCTGAGTTAACTTGACTGCATTTTTTATCTGCTCAAGTGTTATATTTTTGCAAGAATGGTCCAATATCTCTTGAGAGCCAGACTCGAAGCCATAGAATATCTCTTTGCATCCAGATTCTTTCATCAAGTTAAGCGTTTCTCCGTCCACATTATTTACGCGGCCCATGCAAAGCCATGGTATTTTGATGTTCCTTGAATTAATTTCATTGCAGAAGTCTGTGATGTGTTTTTTGTTTATGGTAAATGAATCATCATCAAAGTATATCTCATCAACACCATAATTATTCACTAGCAATTCTATCTCATTGACCATGTTTTTTGCAGACCTTTCCCTATGCTTGTGGCCATACAATGTATCAGGCCATAGGCAAAATGTGCACTGATAAGGGCAACCCCTTGAAGATATTACCAATGCTGTTTTTTTGCCGCCGTAAAACGACTGCTGGTAGTTTTCCAGCTTAAAATCGTCCCTATCCGGAAAAGGAATCTCGTCCAGGTTTTCTATGAGCGGCCTGCTTTTGTTTATTATTACTTTATTTTCTTTCCTGTAGGTTATGCCAAGAATATTGCCTAATGGAGAATTGTTTTTTATGGCAAGACATAGATCCCGAATGGTGTATTCGAACTCATTTCTAATGCAAAAATCAATGAAGCTGTTGTTTTCAACCAGTTCTTTGTGAAAGTATGTTGCATGCGGACCCATTAAAGCAACCAATAAGTTTGTTTCTTTTTTTATCAATTCAGCTGTTTCAAGGTCGTGATAAATTGAAGGGGTGCTTATCTCAAGAAAGACTATTTTCGGATTTATTTTTTTTATTTCTTCCACGAACCTTGTTGTATCCCATTCTTTTTCAATTGCATCTATGCCTATTGCATCCAGCTTTTTTGACTTTAATATGGCTGTAGCATAAGCTAAGTAAATCGGGAATGTTAGCACCTTGTCCCCCCTTCTGTGGGGCCACCTAATATTGCTCCTTGTTCCATAGCCTTCTCCCGGCCAAGGCGGATTTGCTATTACGAATTTCATTTTTAATCACCGAAAAATAATTTTGGCCACAACTTTTGGTTAAAGCTCACATTTGTGTTTTGGAAGCAAGAATGGGTGCAGTAGCATTCCTTGTTCATTATTTTTTTCCTTTCAATATTTGCGTTTTCTGAGTTCCATACTTCTTTAAAGCTTTGCTCCTTGATGTTCCCTATTTTCGGGCCCAATTCGCACAAGAAAATATCGCCGTTGTAGTCAAGAACAGCATGGACTTTTCCAGCATAGCAAGGAAAAAGCTGCCTCTTTTCCTTAAGGGTTTTTATGTAAGAGTTGAAAAGGAATTTCTTTGCATTTATTGCTATTTTTGATTTTAAATCCTTTTTGCCGAAGAAAGCGTAATGCTCCCATGTTTTGAATATTAGGGGCTTTATTTCTTCAAGCTGTTCGGTTGTTGGCGGAAGATAACTTGGATTTTTTGGATTGCCTCTCATTATCTCAAAATTATGAAAATCTATGCCCGGCATCTTTTCATGGACATATTTTATCAAATCAGGAATTACATGGATGTTATTGTTTGATAATGTTGTATTGACTTTTATCAACAAGTTACTATGATCCTTTTTCAGTTCTATTAATTTTTCGTAGGTCTTGAAGACGTTTTCAAAGCAATCAATGCCTCTTATTTGATTATGGATCTCCTTGGTTCCGTCAAGGGACAAGACTATATTGAAATTCTTTATTTTTCTTGAGTTTAGCATATATTTTGCCTTTTCGTAGATTACATCTGTCAAAACCCCATTTGTTGGCAGGTTTAAGTCTTCAATTTTGTTGTTGTCACAGAATAGTTCATAGATTTTTTCGAGGTCATTTCTCAGAAACGGCTCTCCGCCAGATATTGCAAGCCATACAATTTTTCCAAGCTGCTTTGAAAAATCGTTTATTTGCTCCAGGGTAAGAATGTCTTTTTGGTTTATGTTCAACTGATTGGAATAGAAGCAGTGATTACATCTTGCATTGCAGCTGTTTGTAACAAAGAATATTAGGTAAATTGGATTTTTCAAAGAGTTTTTCCTGAATGAATAGTATATTTTTTTGTGCATGTTAAACTGCTTTAATTTTTTTCAGCATATCTTCCACAACAGAGTCCCATGAAAGGTTTTTTCTCACATAGGACATGCCTTGCAGCTCTCTTTTGTCTGAATGAAACAAGGCTTTTAATATCTGCTCTGAGAAGGCCTTAATATCTCCTGTATCTGACATATATGTGTAATTTTTAAATCTTTTCAAATCCCCAAAGTCATTGCATGCAACAGGCTTTCCCATGGAAAGGTACTCGCGAAGCTTCATAGAACATCGGTATTTGTTCCCGATGGTATTTGGGTAATATACAACGCCTGCAGAAGAATAAGCTATGTGCCTTGCAATCATTTCCTGATCGGAGATGTAACCAAGAAATTTTGCATCGATGTTTAGCTTTTTTGCCATTCTTTCGTAAGCAGGTTTTTTATATCCATCACCTATTATGACAAGCCTTAGGTTGTTCTTTTTTGCTGAAGCCAGCTTGAATGCTTTTATTATTTCATCAAGGTAAGATGAGGCATTAAGGTGGCCCGTAAATATCAAGCATTTTTTTTCATTTTTTTTAGTAGTTTTTATTGGCCTGAATACAGCAAGGTCAACGCCTTGTTCGCGCAAAAAAAGCTTTTCCTTGCTTATTTTGAAATCCTGCTGTACTTTTTTCATCAATTCCTTGTTGTGAACGAAAATGAAATCAAACCTTTTTGCAAACAATGACTGGATGTATTTTGTTATCTTTGCAAGATAATTTGTATAGCCATAATCGATGTCATCTATGTCAAGAATTATTTTTGCACCATATAGTTTTTGAATCAATGCAGCAATGCATGCTGCTGGAAACGGCTTTAGGACAATTACATAATCTGATTTCCTGAACAAGCTTTTTAATACGTATATTGGAATTGATGCCAAATAATAAAGATTGAATGGGAGCCTGGAAAAACTATTTATGTAATCAACTTTATGGTGCTTTGCAAGAGATTTTGAAATGTACTTCCCCATAACATAAGAGCCTGAGTTTCTTGGCAATGAACAAAAAATCAAAAATTTCATTTTATTTTCTCTTCTAAGCCAGGTATTTGGAGTAAAAGACTTTTATAGTGCTTTCTAAACTTTTTATCACTAATATGCCCTATCACCCTGGCCGGGTTTCCTATAGCTATAGCATAGTCAGGTACATCTTTTGTTACGTTGGCACAGCTTCCTATTATTGAACAACTGCCTATTGTTACGCCTGGCCCTATAGTTGCATTAGCACCGATGGAGGCATACTCCATCACCACTATACTTTTAAGTTCCCATGTTTGGTTTATAGTTTTTATTACATCTGGATGCTTATCATTTGTAAATACTGCCCTTGGTCCTATGAACACGTAATTTCTTACTGTAACTCCTTCAGGCAAAAATACATATGACTGCAGCCTGCAATAGTCACCTATTTTTACACCAGGTTTTATTTCTGTATATGATCCTACTTGTGTATGGCTCCCAATAATAACAGGGTTATCTTTAGTACCATATATGTTGCAAAAATGCCAGATTCCTGATTTATTACCTATTGAAACATGCTCATTTACTATTGAATAATCCCCAATAACGAAAGTTTTTTTCATCCCAATACCTTGAATGGCTTGCTTAATTTCAAATAGCGCTTGGCTGTGCATGCCCACCAACACATGCAATCTCTCTTATTGCTGCTAGCCCATCTTCTGAATCTCGCTGTATCTTTGTTCCATATCTCCTTCAATGATTTTTTTCTTATATTGCCAAGCTTAATATCTCTGCGACTTTCACATGGGAAAACATTACCATAAGGATCCACAAACAAGTCGAATGAACCGGCGAAGCATATGAACTTGTTCATAAGGAGATTTGGATAACATAAAAATTCAGGGAAATATCTATAGTAATCATTGTCCAAGCCGTATCTTTTCATTAGCGATGCCCATTTCTTCTTAAAATTCTTGTAATCAAAATTCTTTAGATTTTTGTTTCTCAGCTCAAGAAGGTTTTTTTTCTCTGAATGAACTGGCTGCATAGAGATTTCAACATTTTTTCTCTTGAAATAATGCATGTAAGAGCTAACTTCATCTAAATTTTCAGTTGTTAAAACGAGCTTAACCCTTGGCTTATGGTATTTTGCTATCAAGTCTACTGCATGAACTGCCTTGCCCACACCATGAACGCCCCTTATCTGGCGGTATTTTTCTTCGTTTAATGTGTCAATTGAAACAGTTATCCTGTTGAAGCTGGATACTGCATCTTTTATGTTGCTTTCATCAAGAAGCAGCCCATTTGTATTTACCATGGTGTTTATACCAAGGCTTTTTGCATACTTGGCGACCTTGAATATATCTTTTCTCAATAACGGCTCTCCGCCTGAAAAATTAATGTGCTTAATGCCGAGGGACTTTAGGTCTTTTATCAAACGCATCAATTCCAGGGTTGAAAGCTCTTCTTTTGCCTTTTTTGGTGCCATTTCCCAGCGCTTGCAAAAAATGCACTTTGCATTGCACAAATATGATACTTCTATGCACGCAACCCTTGGTTTTGGAGGGTTTTTGTAATTAGTCAAATAAGAATACCACAATTTCGAGACTGCTGGAATTTCGTTTATCATCTTAAAGAGATTTTAACAATTTTATCTGCAAGCAAAGACCACTCAAAATTCTTTGATGTTTTATAGCCGTTACCTGAGAGCTTATTATAAAACTTTCTATCATTGTAAACTTTTAATACTGCTGCTGCCAAACTCTCTGGATTATCTGGTTCGTACAGGATGCCATTTTCATTGTCTTTTATTATTTCCTTGATTGCACTAAGGCTTGCAGCTACAACTGGTTTTTTGCACGCGAAGTATTCAAATGTCCTTAATGTCACCCTTGTCTTGCCAGAGAACAGATTAGGCAATATCACTATACCAACATCAGACTTATTCATGTAATCATTGACCTCATTTTGGGAAACCCAGCCACTGAAAAAGAAATACTTTTCAAGGTTATTTAGCCTTATTTCTTGCTTTAGTCCAGGGACAACCTTACCATGGCCTATCAAATACACCTTTAATTCGGGTATCCTCTTGACAAGCAATTTAACAGCTGGTATCAGTATTTCGAGGCCATCCTGCGGGTCCATGCCCCCTTGGTTTATAATTATGAATGATTTATCCTTTTTTACTTTCTTTGGATAAAATATGTTCGAGTCAAAGCCATCATAAACCATTTCTATGCTTCTTTTGTACTTGCTTTCAAGGTGCTTTTTTATGGTTTCTGTATTGGTCATTGTTATTGTCGAGTTTTTTATTGTATAGCCTTCGATCCATTTTATTATTTTTAATGGATGAAATGATTTTTTTAAAGTATTGTCTATAAACTCTGAGACAAAATCTGTTATGTCAAACACGGTCTTCTTTCCTACCAGTTTTGCAGCAATCAATGCAGGAAAACCGCATATAGAGTTATGGGAGAAAATCAGGTCTATTTTGTGCCTTTTCACCAAGCTAAATATCTTTATGAACAAAAAAGGGTTGTACAATCCATATTTTATGATCTTTTTTTTGTCGTTCCTATCAACATAATGCATCTTTATGACATTCAATTTTAATATATTTGATGCCTCTTTTTCTGAGACTGATGTTGGCGCTAGAAGAAAGGTGCTGTTGCTTTTTGAAAATGCCTTTGCGACAGCGATCGATCTTGGTGCGCCACCGCCTTTATTCGGCAATACGATGTCATTTGTTACTACAAGTATGTTCATTTTTAAGAACCCATTCATGCTTTTCTTAGCATATCTGCAAGGAAGCCAAACAAAATGATCTGCAGACCTGCAATGAGAGTCAATGTTGTAAATATTATCAATGGGGTGTGGCCAACGATTCCTGTTGTGAAATGCAAGTAAATAAGATAAATTCCCAGGATTAACCCTATAGAGAGAGACATAATGCCAATGCTACAGAAAAATTTCAATGGTTCATAATCCCTGTAAACTCGCAAAAGATTTATGCCTGCCTTTGCCGCGTAATGGAAGGGGTTTTTCATCAATCGTGATTTGTCATTCCTTCTTGCAAAATAAACTGGGACTTCTATTACTCTGTATCCTTTTTTAATACATCTAATAACCTGCTCCTGGGTGTAAGTATAATTTGAAGTTACCTGTATGTTTTTTGCAACGTCTTTTTTAAAGGCGCGAAAACCTGTTTGCGCATCGCTTATTTTTTTGCTGCAGATTTTTGATATTACTTCTGAAAATGCTTTGTTGCCAAACCTTTTCAGCCAAGGCATGTACTCGATCTTGCCAAGAAATCTTGAGCCAAGAACAAGGTCATAGCCTTTTTCAACATAGCCTATTAGCAGTGGAATTTCTGAAGCAAGATATTGATTGTCTGCATCAAAATGAACGATGATGTCTGCGTTATTTTCAAGGCATTTTTCCATTTCTGTCCTGAATGTTTGGGCCAAACCAAGGTTTTGATTGTGCTTGTATACAATAGCGCCCGTATTTTTCGCAATTTCATAAGTATTGTCTTTTGAACCATCATCGACAACTAGAATTTTGTATTTGTACCTTGTGCTTTTCATTGCATTGATTATGTTTTCTATTGCACTTTTTATTGTACTGCCTTCATTGTAAGCCGGTATTGTGATAATGATGTTCATCGGTTGATAAGGCGTTTAAAAAACTTTAAATAGTTATTTATTGAAAGTTGCCAGATGATAAAACCGAAAGTTCTCGGACTGTCAAAAGCATTGGTGAAATACTATGCTATGAAGAAGAGGACGCCCATAAGCGTCACTATGCAGGTTAGCGACAAGTGCAATTACTCGTGCTCTTACTGCAATGTTTGGAAGATGCATAGGAAGGAAATGACAACAGAACAGATGTTCAAAATTATGGATGAGCTAAAAGAGATTGGCATGCAGAGGGTAGGATTTACTGGGGGAGAGCCTTTGCTGAGAAAGGACATAGGGCAGCTAATAGACCATGCGCACAAGCTGGGAATTGTCACGACACTGGTCACAAATGGCTCATTGGTTGAAAAAAGGATACATGAACTGAAGAATTTGGATATTCTGGCTCCAAGCTTACAGGGACCAGAAAAGGTACATGACAAGCAGATAAAAAATGGTGCTTACAAAAATATCATAAATGCCATAAAGATTGCAAGGGAAAATGGAATAAAGGTATGGAATGTTGTGGTACTTACAAAACACAACATAGACTATGTTGATTTCCTGCTGAAGAAGGCAGAAGAGATGGATTTTTACCTACATTTCCAGCCGGTATTTGCATATACATTGTCTGGTGATGTAAAGGATGTCATGCCCCCTTTGGACAAGTACAGAAATGTCATAAAGAGGCTGATTGAAGAGAAAAAAAGGCATGGGAACAGGATAAACAGCTCCGTAGCTTGCCTGAAATACCATTACAACTACCCAAATTACGGCAAGTTGAGGTGCTATGCTGGTGAGCTTTACATATGGGTCGATGTTGATGGAAAGGTATATCCTTGCTTTGGAATGATAGGCAAGATAAACGCGCCAAATGCTCTTGATGTTGGAGTAAAAAATGCTGTTAACCGAACTGTAAGGCTTGCATGCCCTGGATGCTTTTGCCATGCCTACATTGAAATGAACAACATGTGCAGCCTGAATTTTGGAGAAATGCTCAATATGGCCAAGATCATGAGGCAGTAAGCCTTAAAAACCTGAGATAAAAGTATGGCTATGTGAATTTTGAATTTTTATATGATAAAAAAAGGGTCTGGAACAAATATGGAAGAAGATGTAATTATACCAGAAAACTTGAAATTCAATGTGTGGGGTGGAAAGAAAAACCCAAGGGCATATAATGTTTCTAATATATACAAATACATAAGAAGGCTGCTTTACTGGCATTTCAGGAGAGACTATGTATTAAAAAGCTTGGCAAAGAGAAATGGAAAATGCAGCATGCATGGCTGTTGCTCTGAAGCTGGCTGCAAATACCTAAAAGACAACAAATGCACAATATATGATAAAAGGCCTATCAACTGCAGAATTTATCCTTTTGACAAGAAAGACATGTACAATAGTGTAGGGTATAAATGCGAATATTATTGGGATTAAGATGAAGAAGAAAATATTGCTTACCGTGCCTCCTTGGAGGCAGAAGACTTACGAGCATGCGAAAGTCAGAGTTGCAGCCCCAAATCATCCAATGATGGCGCTTGCTACGGTTGCAGCGCCGCTAGTGAACAGGGGGTGTGATGTAAGGATTTTAGACTTGGATTTGCATGATGACATGGAAAAGGCCTTGAGAGAAATGCTGCAAGAATTCAATCCTGATTATGTTGGGATAACAGGAACAACGCCTTATTACAATTTGATTGTTAAAGTAGCTGACATTGCAAAGGATGTTGACAAAAATATTGTTACTGTTGTAGGTGGTGTTCATGCATCAATATTTCCGGAAGAGATGGCAAGACAGGAAAGCGTAGACATTTCTGTTTATGGTGAAGGTGATTTTACAATACCTGAAATTATTGACAGCAAAGACTTGAGCGAGGTAAAGGGAATATGCTACAAGGAAAATGGAAAAATTGTAAAAAATTTGCCAAGACCTTTATTGCAGAATTTAGATGAGCTGCCATTTCCTGCATGGAATCTATTTGACATTAGCAGATACAATGTTTCCCATTTGGTTGCAAAAAAAAGCCCTGTTGGGGCAATAGAGACTTCAAGAGGATGTGTCTACGGGTGCACTTACTGCAACAAGCTGATACAGGGCAGGACATTCAGAGTCAAATCCGCAAAAAGGACTGTTGATGAGATGGAATATATGGTAAAATGCGGCTTCAAGGAAATACATGTTATTGATGATGGGTTTTCCACAGACTTGCAGAGGGCAAAGGACATATGCAGCGAAATTATAGGAAGAGGGTTGAAAGTACCCTGGAACTTGTTCAATGGGATAAGGGTTGACAGGGTAGATTTGGAGTTACTGGAAAAATTGAAGAATGCTGGATGCTACCAGATATCAATAGGGGTGGAGTCTGGAAACCAGAATGTCCTGGATACTGTCAACAAAGGCATTAAGCTAGAAGACATTAGGAGGGCTGTAAAACTTGCAAAGAAGGCAGGAATTGACATACAGGGATACTTCATGCTTGGCTTGCCTGCTGACACAAGGGAAAGCATGCAAGATACCATTAACTTTGCCAAGGAATTAAACCTTGACAAGGTTAAGTTTGCAATAACCACTCCCTTTCCAGGAACAATGCTTTACTATGAATATGAAAAAAAAGGCCTGATCAAATTAAGGGATTGGTCTTATTATTTGCTTCATGAACAAGAAAAGATTTACCAGCATCCCAACTTAAACGTTGATGAAATAAAAAAATTTTATGAAAAGGCCTACAGGGAATATTATTTAAGGTGGGGTTTCGTCAAGACAAGATTCATAAAGAGCATGGCAAATGGAACCTTGCTAAAAGATGCAAAAGCCTTCTTGCAAACCAAATGGTAGCTGCATAATCACTTTCTCATGAAATTGAACAACTTTGAGCTGAAAAAGACCTTGTATATTAGATTAAAGAACCACACAGGGATAATGCTGCCATGCTTTAGGTAATATGGCGTTAATGCCTCCCTTATGTACAGCAAATAAGCCTTTAACTTTGAGCGGTCCTTATAGCTTTCATATGCAAACCTTTTTCTTATTTCCAAGATTTCCTTTTCTGTTATGTTTGGATTGTAAAGGCTGGTTCCAGTGTAATATGATATGGAGTAATCTTTTTTCCTTATCAGATTATTTTTTTTGCAAAATTCATAAAGCTCAGAGCCCGGAAACGGGTTGAATATTGAGACTTGAAGGGAATCAGGCATTGTCTTCTTGTTTAGGTCTATTGTCTTTTGTATCTGCTCTTTTGTCTCAAATGGAAGGCCAATCATGTTTAAAGACATTGTGTTGATGCCGTATTTTTTTGCGAGATGAAATGCACTTATTATCTGCTGGTCGCTTATGTTTTTCTTCAACAGCTTGTTTCTTACCTCTGGATCACCAGATTCTATTGCAAGGTTTATGCGGTCGCAGTTTGCCTTCTTCAACAGCTGCATTACCTCTTCATTGCACAAATCAGCACGGGCATCACACTCAAATGGTATGTTAATTTCCTTGGAATATTTTTCGCTAAATTCCCTTAAGCGCTTTATATTCATGTTAAATGTCTCGTCAAAGAAGATTATTTCACGAATGTTGTATTTTGGAACAAGGTACTTCAGGTCCTTAATTATCCTGTCTACTGAAAAATGCCTTACAAACTTTGAGCCCTTATAAATGCCCTGCAATGTAGGGTTAATGCAAAACGTGCATTGAAACGGGCACCCTCTCGTCGCTATATAATCAAACTGTCCGTTTCTTGCTTTCATGTATGTTTTCATGTCAAACAATTCATAATCATACATAGGCAATTCATCAATATCTTCTATTAGTGGCCTTGTTGGGTTTTTTATTATGCTATTGCTTCTGTTGAACCAGAAATTCTTAACATTGCTGTAATCTTGGTTTCTTTCTATTTTTTCAACCAACTCTAGCAATGCATATTCGCCTTCACCTATGCAGATGCCATCAAAACACTTGTGGCTTATTGCATCCTCTGGGTCTATTGTCGGGTGGCTGCCGCCAACGAATATTGGTATTTTTATGTTGTTTGTCCTTAAAAATTCTGCAAATTTTACATTTGGAACAAATTCTGTGCTCCTGGCAGACATGCACAGGATGTCTGGATTGAATTCTTTTAACTGAGCCATGGCCTTTTCGTAACTTAGGCCGAATGTAAAGTCTATTAATGAGGTTTTATGGCCGTTTGCCTTTAAAACTGCTGACAGCGATGCTGCTCTTAGATCGCAATATGGAATGCCTAGTACATTTATGTAACAAAACATTACTTTCATTTTAATCACGCCTTAAACATACCCTATTAGAAAGCTTTAAATAATTTTGTGAGGGAGTCAAGCTATTGCTCTTTAAATTTGTTTAACATGGCAGAATTAAACTTAGGCATAGTTGGACTTGGATATTGGGGGCCTAATCTTCTTAGGAACCTGAAAGACGTTGACGGAGTTAGGGTGAAATATATGTGCGATATGGACATAAGAAACCTAGAAAAATGGAGGCTGAAGTATCCTGATGTTTATCCAAAGAATGATGTTACCGAATTGTTAATTGACAAAAATTTAGAGGGCATTGTTATTTCTACACCTGCAATCACTCATTATAAACTTGCGAGAAGGGCATTGGAATGTGACAAGAATGTATTCATTGAAAAGCCTATGGCAAAATCCATTAAAGAATGCAGTGAGCTTATAGAAATGGCTGACAAGAAGAACCTGTTGTTGATGATTGGCCATGTATATGAGTTTAACCCATTCATTAACTACCTGAAACAATACATAAAAGGAGGCATGCTTGGAAATATAAAAGAAGGCTGGGCAAGAAGATTTGCGTTTGGACCTGTAAGGTCTGATGTTGGTGCGTTATGGGATTTGGCTTCACATGACATTGGAATATTCATGTCCTTGTTTGGAAAAAAACCTGTGGGCGTTTCTGCCAATGGGGAAAACTACGAAAGTAATGGGGAACAAAAAGGCAGCATTGCAATGCATATAGAATTTGAAGATGGCATGGAAGGAAACATCTGTGCCAGCTGGATATCGCCAATAAAGATTAGGGAGTTTATGATAATGGGTGACAAGCAAGCGGTGCGCTTTGATGAGGTTGCTTCTGATGAAAACCTGAAATTTTACAATAGGAGCATAGCTTATATAGAGCCAACAGAAACATTTCAAAAACACAGGTTTGAAATAAGAAAGGGTGATACCTTAATACCTTGCATAGACTTAAAAGAAGAGCCGCTAAAAACTGAGTGCAGGCATTTTGTAGACTGCATAAGAAATAATGAAAAGCCTATTACAGG
>JAGVXQ010000001.1 GCA_018303705.1 Candidatus Woesearchaeota archaeon | reverse complement strand
TCGTTATTCTCCTTCGAGAATAATGCAAATATGCAAGAGCATTCTTGCAATACAAATCTTCAAAAACTTTCCAGAATTAAAGGAAGATGTTTTATGGGGGGGAGAGTTCTGGAGTGATGGGGGGCATATCGATACTGTGGGTGATGGAAGAGGTTTAGAGGAAGTAAAGAAATATGTTTTATCGCAGGGAAGAAGCGTTAATCAGTTGAAGCTCCACGAATTCACATAGATACCCCGCAGCTTGCTGCGATTGGGAGATTCATTAGCCACTTGTTAGAAATGAAATATATTAGTAAAGTTTATATTCCATTTAGATTCTAAATATTTATAAACTTTAAAGATATATTATAAAAAGAGGGTGATAAGAATGGCTAAAAATAATAATCTCTCAAAAAAACAGGATGAAATAAAAAAACTAAGTGACGAAGAACTAATAGAAAAAACGAGAGAATCCCTTATAGAGTTTAAAAAGTTATTACTTCTTTAATAATTTCTTTTTACTGAATCGACTCATTAATTCATCTACATATAAATATAGATTCTCTGCTATTTCTTTCTGTCCCTTAAAATGTTTAATTCTAACATCCAATATTGTTTTTTGAAATGATGCTGTTGTTACAACAACTAAAGCAAATACACCTATGATTATTTGAAGTACTATTACATTTTCCCTAAATAAGTAAGCAAAGATAATTAAGAACAATTGCTCAACAAAGAACAATATTAAGAATAATATGGTGAATAGACTATCGTTTTCTTGAATAAACCATCTACAATCAGATATCAGGTCATTGAAAAAATAGGCTAACTTTTTATGAAATAATATGCATAATGTCAATATGCTACTGATTACAACTATGTAAGTGATTATATAACTTATTAATTCCATAAAAAGTTCTTAATTTTATATCTTAAAATAATTTGCTCATAAAAATAGCTATTTTTCTTTATATATAATTGAATTTAGCACCCTCTAACTTTATAATGTAGAGCTATCGAAAGCTTTAAAAAAGAACAAGGTCTACTCTGAACTTAAGATATTAAGCGATTTTAAGTTTGTTTCACATAGAAGTTATCCTTATAAATTTGAGATAACTTTGAAATGTTTAAAATTGCTAGGAGACTAAAAATAATAATACCAATCCGTTGCATGAGCTGTGGTAAGCCGGTAGCACATCTATGGGAGGAATTCCAAGAGAAAATAAAGGCTGAAGACAAAAAGAAGGTTCTTGATGAGCTAGGCCTTGAAAGGTACTGCTGCAGGGCATTGTTTCTTGGCCATGTTGACCTTATTGACACGGTAATGCAGTTCAAAAAATCTTGATTATCTCATCCTAACCATAAACTCTTTTTACCAAACCACCTTCTTTATATTTCCTGTTCCATGGACGATCAAGCAAGATAACTCTTATTCCTTTATTGGCACATTCTTCTGCATAAGAATCACGGTCTTCGATTAAAGTAGTTATTCCAAGAGAATTGCATACAGATGATTTCTTCAATAGCTTCCTGTTAAGTGCATTGTCATCAGTAAATTCTATGCTTTCAAAGCAGCTTTTGAAGTAATACTCAATCCATTCAGTTGTTTCTCTGACTATTTCTTTCTGCCTTGATGTTATGGCATGAAGCCGGTATTTTGATTTTAAGAAGGCTATCCCTTTAGTGCTGCCTTCAATTGGCTTTATGCTTTTGAAGAAAGGAGTTTTGTGAAACTCATAGATTAGGCTTACTAAATCGCTTTGTGTGCAGTTCAAGACTTTCCAGAGTTCGTAGCGTGTAATATCTTGCTTCTTATAGGCTTTTCCAGAGACTGAATTGTAGAAATCAAGGAATGAGCCCATGAAGTCTGCGACAACTTCATCTATGTCTACACCCAACATTTCTTTTTTGTTTTTATCTGATTCTATTTTTAGCAATTGATACAGAAAGGTTTAAATTAAGTTCTTTGCTACCAGAATAGCATGAATAGCAGAGTTAAGTGGGTTATTTTAATGGCATTGGCATTGGGTGTCGTAGTTTTTGCTGGATGCACTATAAGCAACAGTAAGGCAATATGTAGGGATGGGAAATGCGATGCTTCTGAATCTTGCGAGTGCATCGACTGCAGGAACGATGAAAAATGCAAGGTTAATGTAATTGCTACGTGCGATGACAAGAATGAATGCACTGAAGACAGTTTCAATGAGCTTACTAAGCAATGCGAATACAAGAGGCTTGGGAGCTGCTGTGGCAATGGAATCTGCGAGGAAAGTGAGAGATGCAATATAGAAAAGGCAGAGACTGTATGTGAAGAGGACTGCCAATTGACATGCCCTGCAAAAGTGATAATATCTGGATTTGAATGCTCTGGGAGCAATTGCAAGGAGAATAGTGAAAACAACTTCGAGATCAGCGGGGATGATGAGATAAAAGCAGTTTTGACTAATATAGGGGAGAGATCAACTGAAAAGATGAATTCTGATTTCAGGTGCATTGGGGAAAATGCGGTTCCTGTTTCGGGGGATTACAAGGAGATAAAGGGCTTGAAGCTTAGGGATTACTTCGGAGAAGGGGATGAAAGCAGTGTAATAAACAGCAGGATTTCCAAGATTGGAAACAGCAAGGACTACAAGGTTAAGTTTGAATTCAGCAATGTAAAGTTTTCTTTTAATTTGGTGTGCAATGCAGTAATAAGGGATGATATAAGCGCTGACTTAAATTCAGAGGTAAAATTGCTGGTTGTCAAGTAAAATTTCTGTTCGGGGGCTACTCTACTATCGATAATTATTAAGGCATGGTTTTTAATAAATGTTCATTGTCCTTTCACTACCTTAACCACCTCAAAGGCGGTTACAAAAGCGGACATTATCTATTGTACGATTTTATGACATTAATTCTTGCACTGTACAATTAAGAAAGAATGAATACGCAAGAAAGTATTATGAAAAGCTAAAGTTTGAGATATTAAGCAGAAAGAAGGCCTACAGGCAGATGTCTATGGACAATCAGAACAAATGGAGAAAGGCTTATAGGCTTTCAAATATGGACAAAACAAGACAGTTATCAAGAATCTCATGGTGGATGCACAAGCAGAAAGATCTTGCAGATAGCAGGTTGAAAAATAGGCTTTACAAGGCTTATGAAGTTAATCTGGATGATTCAGTTCCCACTTTTCTACTTTGTGAACAACTGAAAATTTCGTAAGGCTTATAAATGTTAATTTTGATGTTTTTGGCTAGGACGGTCATAGCTGCCTGGTCCTACCCGATCCCATCTTGAACTCGGCAGTAAAACAGGCACACGTTCTGGGCTGTACTGCCTTTCAGGCGGGAAACCCAGTTAGCTGTCCACCTTATTTTTATAAGCTGAATTCAGGGGCAGCTGCTTCTGCCCGAAGCCCATCATTAATGAATGGGCAAGCACTGATTTAATGTGTTGGTTTGTAACCATCATTAGTTTTTGTGCAAAGCTTAAACAAGCTTGATATTGACAAAATAATATGAATAAGCAGCAAATTGAGTATAGGAGAATAGCGAAGGAAAGAATTGCGGTTCTTTTTAAGGAGGCTGATGAAGTTTTTGAAAAAAACCAAAAGCTTGCAAACAGATATGTGGAGTTGGCAAGGAAAATAGCTATGAAGACAAATATAAAAATGCCAAGAAAGTTCAAGAGAAGGTTCTGCAAGCACTGCCATTCGTTGTTTAGGCATGGGGTAAACTGTAGGGTAAGGACAGGAAAGAACAGCGTGATATACCATTGCTACAATTGCAAGAAGAGCTTAAGAATACCCTTTGTAAGGGAAAAAAAGGCTAATGCTTCCTGTTGATCAGTGCATACCAATTTTTCTTTATTATTCCGCTTGCTGTTTTTATTGCAAGGTATGTGCCCCCTACTACTGCAAGAGGGCCGACTATCGCGCTGCCTAGAATAGCTGTTGAAACTCCTGCTGCTGTAAGAAGCGCAGTATCGCCTTCGGATATGAATGATATTATTTTGTCCTGCAGGGATTTAGGGTTTTCGTAGGAGTCCATTTCAAGAATTATCTTGCCATGCTGAAACACCTTTATGAAATTGTCTTCCTCGCTTATTAGTACAGCAGTTGCATTTTTTATGTAACTTGTGATGCCTGATGCTGCAGCATGCTTGGTGCCATGGCCATGAATAGGCTTGGATTTGTTAAGCTTTGCACCATAAGCTATTAGCATTCCATTATTTGAGATTAGTACAGCGCCATCAAGTGTAGCAAGCTTTTCAATGACCTTAAGCGAACCTTCTTTATTTATATAAAAACTTTTGTGTATCTGCGGAAACAATGGCTTGTAGATATTTTTTAGCCTGGACTTGTCTGCTATGACGAAAAGTGCACCGTCACGTTTCTTTGCAATCTCCTTTGATACAGCGATTATGGATTTGTATACATCATGCTTTTTCATTGTAAGATATTAGTTATATATTATGCTTTAAAAATATTTCTAAAAAAAGAAAAGTTTTTCCCACGGTTTTTTTCAATGAAGCCTGGCCAGAAGCTTTTTACGAATTCCTTCTCCTTTTTTAGCATAGATCCAAAGCCCCTGCTTATTAATTCTCGGTTTACTATGTTGCCCTTGTGAGGATGCTTGAACCTTTTTTCCAAGGGAGAGTTAAAGCCATGCATATAATGAACCAATTCGTGGGCTATTGTTAGGTCTATTATGTATTCAGGTATTTCTTGGCTTTTGAAATGGGAGTTTATTGCTATTTCTGTGGACTTGTTTCTTAACAGCTTTATGTGGCCAAACTTGTTTTTCCATTTGCCCTTGAATTTTATTATTATGTTGTTCTTTCGCTCAACTTCCGGAAATAACATAGACCAGATTTGGTTCAGCCTTCCGGCAAGGAAAGAATCATCTCTCATGTGCATGTACATCATATGTTTTGCTTTCTTCTTGACCGTTAAGGTTAACGGAATGTCCAATGCCAGCTATAAGACAGACTATGCAGCTTGATAATGCTGTTAAACGATCATAGTTATTGCATATGGCTTCTATTTTCTCAAGAGAATCTTTATCAAAAACCATCTTTGCAGGATTTAATCCAGACCCCAAATTTTGCACTCTCGTAATAAAATAATCCATGTCTTCATTTAGCATTTTCAATGCCATGGACTCTAAGGTATCATGGTCATTTTTGCTTTGCATCAGTTCTCTTCCATGATATTTTAATTTTTCAATAAAAGTTTTGATATAAAATATTGCCATGTTTGAATCCCTGTGGTCATGCATTATTTTAGCTAGCGCATCAAATGTTGGATGGTCAGGGTAAAACCTGATTTTTCTTATATCTTCTTCAAGCCCCGCCCTTCTTTTTTCATATAAACTTAGAATATCGTGCAGGTGGCCCATAGGGTTACCATTGTTTTCATGTTTAGGAAAGTTTTCAAAGGGTTCGTAAGGGGTTGTTGGCTCGGTAGGTTCTTCCATGGAAAAATGAACTTATCTTATTGCTTTAAAACTTTTGTGTTTTGCAGCATAAATGTGTGCAAAATTTTGGTTTCAAAAGGCTTATATATTTTCTAACAATGCATAAATGCATGGGTAAAAAGAGAGAGGTAAGAATTCTTATGGATAGTGATGTTTACAGTCTTGTTGAGAGGAGGGCAAAGAAGAATTTTCTTAGCGTTCCTGATATGATAGGCGAGATAATCAGGAGAAGCGTACTTGCGATGAAAAAATCAAAATCTGGATATGGAGAAAAGAGCGATGAAAAATTTTTGGAATATTTCAGCAGGAGGAGATGAGGATGGATGAATTGTTGCTGGCAGCGTTGCTTGGCAGTATTGGAGGAATTACGAGGGGAGTTATAGGCTTGTTAAAGGCGCTGTCATTGAAGAGAAGGA
This sequence comes from Candidatus Woesearchaeota archaeon, assembly GCA_018303705.1. Classification (GTDB taxonomy): domain Archaea; phylum Nanobdellota; class Nanobdellia; order SCGC-AAA011-G17; family JACPNG01; genus JAGVXQ01. The sequence goes on along the minus strand of JAGVXQ010000001.1, from coordinate 12,218 downwards.
TAATATGGCTTTACTGGTTTATTACTGTTGCAATAGCGATGATAATAGGGATTTTTGTTGGAATAATATTTGATTTTGATTATAGGCTAAGCTTGCTTGCAGGATATGCAGGCACTGATGTGCTTGAGGGAATATACAAGAGCTTCAAGGTTCAGAAGATGTATATTGCTCCAAGGTCAAGATGAGGGCAAGGGCATTCTTGCTCTTGACTTTTGTTTTTCTAGTAGGATGCAGCAGCTATGAAGAGGAATGCGTAAAATCAGTAAGAATAATAGATGGAGACACCATACTTACAAATAATGGGGCTGTGGTCAGACTTGTAGGCATAGATGCTCCAGAAAAGGGAATGCCTTATTCGAAGATTGCAAGCGATGAGCTTGGCAGGTTTCTTGACAATAATTGCCTAACGCTTGAAAAAGATGTTTCTGAGACTGACAAATATGGAAGAACCTTGAGATATATTTACGTTGATAACGAGTCTGTTAATGAGCATATGATCAATGAGGGGCTGGCTGTTGCTTTTGCATATGGCAACGACACAAGATATGCTGAAAGATTCAATGCACTTCAAGAAAATGCAAAGAAAAACAAACTTGGAATGTGGTCAGGAAAAACGTTTTAGTCAGCGCGAATTTGTTGAGCCGACAATGGATTCCAATGGGATCTTTGTACCTTTGGTTTGAGGCAATTCAACATCGCCTGTTTCTGGATCGATATCCAATGGCACTTCATATGGCTTTTTAGAATGTTTGTAATCAGAGATAAGAACTGAGCTTTCAGGCAAATGATTAAATCTTCTCAAGTACTCTTTATCACTTTTATATGTATGAAATAGAGCTCGGCTTATCATTTTAATTTCCTGTTTCTCTAAAGTGCCTGTGTTTATTTTGTTTAGATAAAGGTATATTTTTCGGCCTGCTTTCAAGCGCTTGTAGCCTCTTGCAAGAAGCATAAAAACTTTTTCTGAAGTATGACTGAAATTTTCACTAAGGTTTATACCTGAAGATTCAACACTTTCTACGAATTTTTCTCTTTTCCTGTAGTTTTGTTCTTTGTGTCTCATGCTTAAATTGCAATGACCCCATGTTTATAAGCTTTTTTGTTTAATCATTACTATAAAGTGGTTAAAATTATAACAACTTTAGGTCCTTTGTTACCAAGTCTATCTTTTCATCACTGTCTGGGCCTATGGCCATGCATGTTGTTGTGGGCTTGTTGAAGAATGTCAAACCTGAGTCTGTTATCAATGCTGTCACCAAGCCAAGAGCGTCTGCCTTTTTCTTGAATTGGACAAGGTCTCTCAAACCACTTACTTTTAAAACTGTTTTTTTCATACCTTCACGGCGCCATATGTCTATTGTGTGGCTGTCAGATTTTAATGTGGATTCAACTGATGCATGACATGCTTGAACTGCTAGCTTGCCCTTGTCCATTTTTAAGTCCATCCTGACCAATATTGCCTGTTTCATCTTTTTCTTTGTTTGGGTGAATACCTTAGTTTGCGGTGATTGGCGGCCTCATTTTTTTCTTTAAATGAAAATAAAGCGATTATGTCAACCAACTTGGTAAATACTATTGGCAGCAAGGTAAAATAGGCATCAAACACTGAAAAACACATTGGTGTTATTAGCATAACTTTTGCTATTAAAAAGATTGTTGCCAAAATACCAATCGCATCCCCTATTCTTATTATCTTACCATATTCCATTGTATAAACCATTTACTATAGAAAGGTTTTTATCAATCCTATAATCAACAATAATCCTGCCAGGATAACGAGAGTCCACCCAACAATTTCTAAAAATTTCATGAATACGACCTCCTTGTTTGATAATATTTGTGTTATTTAACTTCTTTTGCGTATACCTTTAATATTTCCTAATAGATTACTTTTATAAATACTTATTGTTTTGGTTTTAACTGTTTTGGGGTTATGGGGTAACTTGGTTAGCCTCCGAGGTTTGGGACCTTGAGATCCCGGTTCAAATCCGGGTAACCCCATTCAGAGAAACATTTAAAAATGCAACAAGGCAGGTTTGTTGAATGGCAACCAAAAAGATGTCCTTTACAGGCGGATTCGGATCCAGATATGGTGCACCTCTAAGGCAGAAACTAATTAATGCTATAAAAAAGCAAAAGACTTGGCAGAAATGCCCTCATTGCAGCAAGAACAGGGTCAAAAAAGTAGCATATGGAATATGGCATTGCAGAGCATGCAACACTAAATTTGCTGGGAGGGCTTACGAGATATGAAACCTTACAAATGTTTTACTTGCGGGAATAGCGTAAAGATGGAATACATAAAGAAGAAGATAAGATGCCCTTATTGTGGTGGTAAAATTCTATACAAGCCAAGGTCAATGTCAACTACATTTGAAGCTGTGTGAAAAATGAAAAAAGAAGTCGAGGAGAAGATAAATCAACTGCAGATTATGGAGATGAATTTGCAGAATATCTTGTTGCAGAAGAGAACCATGCAGATACAACTTCTGGAAGTAGACAATGCGATCAAGGAGCTTAAAAATTCAAAGGAAGATGCTTACAAAGTAATTGGGAGCATAATGGTCAAAACAGAGAGGGACAAATTGATTAAGGAACTTGATTCCAAGAAAGAGATGGTTGAGATAAGGCTAAAAAGCATGGACAAGCAGGAAAAGGAGATAATGGAACATGCTTCAAAGATACAGCAAGAGATAATAAAGGAATCAAAGCAATAATATTTTTTAGCAATGTAAAAAAAGGAGGGTGAGATGCAGGGGGATGCATTTGTAGGTGTAGTCGAACTGTTGGCACAGATGGGAGATGACATGGCTGTACCAAAGAACATAAGGTTTAGGATAAAATCAACGATTTCTATACTGAATGACTGTGGTGTTGAGGAGCAGATAAAATGCGATAGGTCATTGCAGGAACTGGATGAAATAGCAAATGATCCTGGCGTTCCGGTGTATGTAAGGACACAGATATGGAATGTGCTTAGCATGCTTGAAACAACAAAGAAATGAGCACTACACAAAGACTGCATTACAGAAATGTTTATATACATCTTTAGAGGTAGATAATAAAATAAAAAAGAGCTGAAAATGAAAAAGGTATTGGATAAGATAAAAGAGAAGATTTCTGGGCTGAGAGACAATTATGATTATGATGCTTACAGTGGAGATTACATAGAGGTTGATGCTGACAAGAGTGAGCAGCATGCTTCTAATGTCGTTATAAGACCATTTGTGATAAATGACTTTGCTGACATAAAGCCTGTGCTGGATGCATTGAGAGAGGGAAGCACAATAGCATTAATGAATATAAGGCCATTGAGGGACAGGGACATAGTAGAGTTAAAGAGGGCTGTAAACAAGCTGAAGAAGACATGCGATGCCTTGGAAGGTGATATAGCAGGATTTGGAGAGGACTGGATTATTGCAACGCCTAATTTTGCTTACGTTCATCGTGACAGGCAAATAGAAGAACTAGAAGACAGCGGCGAGCAGCAATAGGATTTCTTAGATTGGTTTTTGTAAACTACCAGGGTTGTCCCAAAACTATGAAACCTTGGTTGGTACAGTCTATAGACAATAACTTGTGTTGTTTCTTTTAAGTGATAAAATATAGTAAGATTTATAAAGGATCTATGCATTGAAATATGATAAATAATTATACTGTATGGGGGTAAGAATGGAAGGTAATGTGGAAGATGGATGCGTTGTTTACAGGACAGAGAAAAGGGCAGTTCCAGAGTGCTTGAAAGAATTAGGATATGTTGGCGAGATCAGCGTTAAGGTAGTTAAAACTCCGGGTGATGGAAGGACTGGATATGATGTAATTGCAGAGGTGGAATTTGACCGTGATAGGCTAAGGGCGCTTGGAAAGGATGACTTGGATGTAAGGCCAACCATAAGGCATTTGTATGACCTTGAAGATGCAGTGGGTACGGCAGATGTTATGATAAATCATGCTGAAGAGTGGGATACACCAAAATACAACTAATTCAGCTTGTTTTTATGGTATGAATCATAAAATCATGTTGCCTTTTTTTAATGAATTGAATATTTTAAGGCTCAACAGGCATGAAATATTTTACAGCTTTGAGAAAGAATCACCTGATAAAAATGAGGTAAAAGGTGCCATAAATATAAGCGAATATTTTCTTCAGGTTGCAGATCAACTTATAATAAAAAAACAGTCAACCAGATACTAAAATTAAAGATATTTTATCTGGTTTTAATCAACTCATGCTTAGTGACGTAAGAATTTGGTATATGGACTATTTCCTTGTTTTTTGTTATTAGCCTTATTTCTGTCAAGTCGATGTGGATGACTATGCCTTCTATATTTTTTATCCTTATCTGCTCGCCTTTTTTTATCGTGCCTTTGTGGTATATTATGAAGCCTGCTACTACATTGGGTATGAAGTCCTTGAATGCAAGAATTATGAATATTATGAATATGACAAGCAGCGTTACTAGTATTATCTGAAGAACGGTTGTAGTTAAGCCTATTTGGTTTAATGCCCATATAACTGCGACAAGATAAACAACATACTTGACAGCCTGGCTTATGAATTCCTCTATGGGAAGCCTTACCTGGGCCTGTTCCCTTAGTATTTTGTTTGTTTCAAGGTCACGAAGGACTTTTCTTGTAAGCTTGCTAAGTATGCTTGCAACTATGAATCCAACTATGAGTATTATCAATGCTGCTATAAGGTTTATGAAGCCGTTTGTTGAAGATATTACAAATAAATCCTTAAGGGCCATAACTTTACATGGTTTTTAGATTTTAAAAGCCTTGCGCATTGAAAATGTTGATTTTAGGGAGATTAAGATGGGCTTACAAAAACACATATAAATCAAGCAATGATTTAATCTCCGGACATAAAATGCCAGTAAACGCAGGACCGGAATATGCAGCCGCAGAGAGGAAGTATGAGGATGCCAAGACTATACCTGAGAAGATAAAGGCTTTGGAGGGCATGTTGAGAGTAGCTCCAAACCACAAATCAAGCGAGGTGCTAAGGGCAGGGATTAAGTCAAAGATATCAAAACTTAAACAGCAGCTTGAAAAGCAAAAAACTTCAAAAAAGACAGGGCATAGCTTTGCAATAAAGAGAGAGGGGGCTGCACAGGTTGTGATATGTGGTATTACAAACTCAGGAAAGTCTTACTTGTTGTCGAGGTTAACAAATGCGAAGCCAACAATAGCAGATTATGAATTCACAACCAAGCTTCCTGAAATAGGAATATTAGATTATTATGGCATAAAGATACAGGCAATTGAGATACCTGCAATAACACAAGACTTTAATTACAAGGAAAATGGACCAATGCTTTTTGCAATAATAAGAAACGCCAATCTTGTTGTGTTCTTGGCAAAAAATGATGATGAGCTAGAGTTCTTGAGGGATGAGTTCAACAAGGCAAAGATAAGGCTTAACAAGAAAAGGCCAAATGTTGCTGTAAAAAAAGAGGCTGCAGGGGGAATTAATGTAATAGGCAAGACAAAAATACCACATGGCAGGATTGTTGAAATGTGCAGGGACCATTCAATATACAATGGGATAATAGAATTCCATGAGGATGTTTCTACTGAAGACTTTGAGGATTTGCTAGACACTTCAACAATGTTCATGCCATTGCTTGTGATAAGGAATAACTTTAATGAATTTGATATAGAGAGAATAAAAGAGCAAATATGGAACAAACTGCATTTAATCAAGGTTTATACGAAAACCCCTGGAAAGGAAAAAGATTACCCACCAATAGCATTGAAGCAGAATTCAACAATAAAGGACTTAGCTGTTTTCATACACAAGGATTTCCTGCATAAATTCAGGTTTGCTAGGGTATGGGGCCAATCAGCTAAGTTTGCTGGTCAGTCTCTTGGCATGGACCATGCGCTAAAAGATAATGATGTTGTTGAGCTGCACTTGAAGTAGAATTATAGGCTGCAGAAATATTCTGCATATTTAGGATTCATTGTTCTTTTTGTGTCATTAGAAAATACACCAATGCCTAGATTATCATTCATTATCTCAAGAGTTCTCTTAAAGTCAGGCAAGTATAAATAACTTCCTTTTGCCCTTATGGTTTCAGGGCTGTTGCTATTTTGATAGCAAATATTTACAGGTGGAACTTTGTTATTGTCCAGCAAATTGCCATTAAAAATATCTTCAAGGCAAAGTAATCCAGAAATATTGTCCTCTATGTCGAGTATAGCGTTTACTGCAATTAAGCCGTACATATTTGATGGCAAGAGATAACCTTGATCTGTTATGTGCCTTTTGCCGCTTAGACGATTTTTCGCTGATCTTATGGCTAAACCACATCTTTCTATTTGAGTTATTGGGTCCAGTAACATTCTTTCACACCCAACAGTTAGTACCTTCCATAATTCGAAATTTGTTTTTCTTAGAGGAGACAGACTGATATCAAGATTCAAGATGGGTGTTCCAGTATCATTTGGCATGTTGTGCAGAAATAAAACTTAATTATAAGCTTTTATGTTTTTTAGTGTATGTTTACCTAAAAACTTCCCCTGTTTCCATGCTCCAAAACAGCAAGTCTAGCTCATCCATTGAGATATTGATTCTTTTTGAAAAAGACTTGAACTTGCTTTCAATCTCAATGTACTTTTTTCTGTTTAATGTCTTAGGAATTTTTTCTATGACATTAAGATTATGGAGATTTTTCAGTATATGCCTGTCTAGTATTGCCAAATCTTTGTAGCCAACGTTCCTTAAGCAATGTGATGATTCCTTGTAACTAAGACCCTTTACATTTTTGACAAGGTATTCCCTATTTTTTAAGGCATTGCCATTGAGATTGTTTTTTATATTGGAAAAATTAAACTTTAAAAGATTCAAATATGCGGATTTATTTTTGTAGAACCTTGTTCTGGACTTTAATATCGGCTTTATGCCAATGCTTTTGTTCTTAAAATCCTTTTTTTTGAGAATCTGAACTGCTTCGTAGCACTTTTTTGCGTTGCTTTGCGGAGTTAAGATGCAGAAACAAAGTTCATAGAAAAAGTCTTTGTTGTTCTTGAATTCAAGGAGCCTTGATTTTATTTCAGGTATTCTTTTAGAGTATTCTTCTTTCAATTTTGTAATGTCTTCCTTTGGCATGATATGACACACAGTGTTCTGTTTTTTAATGCTTTTTCTTTTATGGTAAAGACTATTGAAATATGCAATGGCATCTCTTGAAGGATTTTGCACAATGCTTGCAGCAAAAAACAAGTTCCTTGCCATTGAGGGTTTCCTTATAACTGCCTTCATAAATTTTGCATCCACAGTGTGAACATGATATTATTTTTGCAGATATAGAGGCATGCAAGAGGTTTCCAAACCTTTGCAGAAAACTGCTTAAAAAAAGGCTTCCTTTCCTTGTCAAGCTGTAAACTTTCTTATCTCTTTCACTTTTCTTCAATACTTGAATCAGCTTGTTCTTCTTAAGTATGTTCAAAAAAGGGTAAACTTGGCTCGCGCTTATTTTTTTTCCGAACCTATTTTCCAGCTCTTTCATCAATGTATAGCCGTGCTTAGGCCCTTCACTAAGCAGAAGCAATGCATAGAATTTTACCAGGCTACCTATTTTGACTTGCATGTTTAATTAAAATAATACAGAATATTTAAATATATCTTTGTGTTGTTGCTGTATCAAGGGCGTTGTTGCACCGAAATGGCTAAAACAACACCAAAACAGAAATATTTAAATAGGTCATATATCTAAATTTAGATATATTGGAACCTGGGATGGTTAGAGTGGTCAAACTAAAGAAAAATATTGGCTTGCTGGACAGGGCTATAAGGCTTATTTTAGGGATTACATTGGTTTACATTGGGTATTTTGCAGTCAATAACCTGTTGCTGAGGGCGTTTGCAATAATAATTGGCCTGATTTCAATAGTCGAGAGTATTGTTTCATACTGTGGATTTTATGACATGATGAACATAAGCACATTTGGGGGGGTAAACAACATGGAAAAGAAAAAGAAAGGCTGTTGCTAAACTAAGTTAGTAGATTTTAACCAAACCTTTTTTATTTTTTACTGCCAAACAAAAATGAAGGAAAAAATCAATTTATGCATAAAGGGAATGCACTGCGCTTCTTGCGCGATTAAGATAGAGAACAAACTGAAGGCTGCAAAAGGGGTTTCTTATGCCAATGTTAATATAGCAAATGATAAGGCCACAGTCGAGTATGATGCAGCCAAAACCAGCGAAGATGCCATAAAGGGGACTATAAAGAAGCTAGGATATGATGTTATTGAGAACATTGAAAGGGTTGAGCTGAAGATAATAGGGATGCATTCACCGCATTGCGAAGGTGTCATAAAAAATGGGTTGAAAGATGTTAAAGGCATTTCTAAAGTTGAGGCAAGCTTTCCTAATGAATCAGCTATTATATCATTCAATCCAGAAGCCATAACATTGGATGAGATAAAGAAAAAAATCAAGAAGCTTGGGTATGAGGCATTGGTAAAGGAAGAGATAAAAACAGATGCGGAAAGGGAAGCAAAGCTGAAGGAGATAAGGAATTTAAGAAATAAATTTATTGTTGGTGCTGTATTAAGCATAATGATATTCATAGGCAGCTTTCCAGAGTGGTTTTCATTCTCGCCAGAAATACTCCAGAACCTTTATGTTCTGTCTGTTCTAACAGTGCCTGTGCAGTTTTGGGTCGGCTGGCAGTTTTACAGGGGATTCTGGAATGCGTTAAAAGCAAAAACAGCAGATATGAATACTTTAATAGCTGTCGGAACCAGCGCTGCATTTGTTTACAGCGTTGTTGCGACATTCTTTCCTGATTTCTTTAAGGGGGCTGTAATGGTTGTTGTCTATTATGACACTGCAGCCATAATAATAACTTTGATAATCCTAGGCAGGTACCTTGAAGCAATAGCTAAAGGGCATACTTCAGATGCAATCAAAAAACTTATGGGATTGCAACCAAAGACTGCAACTGTAATAAGAAGGGGCAAGGAAGAAAAAATATTAATTGAAAACGTTGTTGTTGGAGATATAATAATCATAAAGCCAGGGGAAAAGATACCTGTTGATGGAATTGTTGTTTATGGAAGCAGTTCTGTTGACGAATCTATGATAACTGGCGAGAGCATGCCTGTAGGAAAAAAGATTGATGACAAGGTGATTGGTGCGACAATAAACAAGAATGGAATGCTGAAAATAAAGGCTGCTAAAGTAGGGAAGGACACTATTTTGGCACAGATCATCAAGCTTGTTGAAGAAGCTCAGGGCTCAAAGGCACCGATACAAAGGCTTGCTGACAAAGTATCAGGGATATTCGTGCCTGTTGTAATTGGGATTTCAATACTCACTTTCATTGTATGGTATTTCTTTGGCCCTGAGCCAGCATTTACATTTGCATTGGTCAATTTTGTTTCAGTTCTGATAATTGCATGCCCATGCGCTTTAGGCCTTGCTACGCCTACTGCAATAATGGTTGGAACTGGCAAGGGCGCTGAAAATGGGATATTGATAAAGAACGGTGAGGCCTTGGAAACAGCGCACAAGATTAACGCGATTATATTTGACAAGACTGGAACGTTGACAAAAGGAAAGCCAGAGGTAACAGACATAGTTCAAATATCCAAAACAAAGGATGCATTGAAATTTGCAGCAATTGTTGAGAAGCATTCTGAACATCCTTTGGCTTCTGCAATAATTGAAAAGGCAAGGAAAATGAAGATACCTGATGCACATGGATTCAAGGCAATATCAGGCAAGGGGGTTAGTACAAAATACCAAGGCAAGACTATCGTATTTGGAAACAGAAGATTGATGCAAGAGAACAAGATTAAGATAGCTGCTTTTGAAAGCAAGTTAGCAAAATTAGAGGATGAAGGCAAGACAGCAATGATTCTGGCCATGAACAAGGAGATTATCGGAATAATAGCTGTTGCTGACACAATAACAGAGTATGCAAAGGAAGCCATATGGAAACTTGAAAAGATGAAGAAAGAGGTTTACATGATAACAGGGGACAATGAAAGGACAGCAAGGGCAATAGCCAAACAGATCGGAATAAAAAATGTGCTTGCAAATGTACTGCCAGAGGACAAGGCGAATGCAGTCAAGAAATTGCAGGAAAAAGGCAAGGTTGTCGCGATGATTGGGGACGGAATAAATGACTCGCCCGCACTTGCGCAGGCAGATGTTGGAATTGCAATTGGCTCTGGAACTGACATAGCAATAGAAACAGGGGGGATAGTGCTAATCAAGAATGATGTAAGAGATGTTGTTAAGGCAATAAGGCTAAGCTCTTATACAATAAGAAAGATAAAACAAAACCTTTTCTGGGCATTCATATACAACACACTGGGAATACCTGTTGCAGCAGGTGTTTTGTATCCTGTTTCAGGGTTTTTGTTAAGTCCGATTATCGCTGGCGGTGCCATGGCATTAAGCTCAATATCAGTTGTAACAAATTCTTTAGTAATGAAGAGGTTTAAATTATAAAAGGGTGATAATTGCTATAAACTTGTGATATTTTTTATTTCCAATCAAAAACCCTATTTTCTACATTAGGTATGCTGTTTATTGTTATGCTGAATTTGCTTATGGCTTCTCCAACGTAAAATGCAATCTCTCCATTTACATGATGGCCTGACATCGCTGGTGCGTTAGTGGGCTTTATTGCTTTGCCATTGTATTCTAAAGTAGTTATCTGCTTCAAATCGAACTTGCTTAAGTCAATGGAGTGCGTATTTGCGGAAAGGCCAACTATCAAATTTCCATCAACAAATGCCTTTGGGCTAAGCTCAATTGAAACATCGCCTTGTTCTGTGGTGCCTGTTAAGATAGGGTTTAGCCCTAAACTATTAGGCACTGGTGTAGTTGCCTGGTTTCTTGATGCAAAAATGCCTGAGCTTAAAATAGCATAAGCAAATCCTGCGATTACAAGAATTAAAATGCTGATTAAAAAGATATTTTCTGTTTTCATCTATACCCCCAATGTTTTAATTAATGCTGCAATAAATGCCAGTGCACTGGCTGACACGATGGCATATAAGGCATTTTTCATGTCGAGCTTCATCACATGTGACAAAATATTATTTTGCTGGTAGTAGAGGCTATGCTCTTGGATTATCTTTAGCATTATTGAGATGCCTATCAAATTAGACAATACACCAGTAACGATGAAAAGCAGCTGGAATTTGTTCAGGAAAATCGCTGCAGCAGACAATCCTATTATCGGCAGGACATCTGTTACATGGTGAGCACAGCAAGCAATCATTGATGTTGTAGAGATGCCGCCTGCTGCAGCAACAGATGAGGTAGCGATGCCTGCCTTGGATTTGAGCATTCCTTTTATGTATGCATACAAGCCAACCTGGATGCTGAAACCAACAACCAACAATAAGATCCAGTACCACATATCAATGAACTGGGACAATGCATGTTCAAATGAGTTCAATACTGTAAGCATTCCAAAGTAAACTGATGATAATGCAATTCCTGCTACAATGCCATAAATAAAATGCCTTGAATTTTTCATCTTTTTTATTTTTCATAGTAAAATATATGATTAAGATGTTAAACGTATATAAATATGCTGATAAAAATAAGGGAAAAAACAGTGAAAATCTGGGATATTCATGTTAGCTTATTATCTTTCTGCCTGTAGAGGTTATTTTTATGGATTTAAACCTGCCTCTCTTGTCGACTGTCAATAGCCCTAGATTTAGAAGCCTGTTTATCTTAGCTCTTGTAGTTGGCTTTGTCACTCCAATCCTTTCAGTTATGTCTTTGTATGCAACAAGCTTGTTTTTAGTGTTGTTGTCATTTACGAACTTAAGCACATCAATCTCCAAGCTGGACAGTTCAACCTTGCTCTTTAAGCTCTTTCCATACAAGTCAATGCTGTCATTTTCTATTGCCATCAGCACAGATGGATCCATGAGACTAGAGTTTACAGAGAGTATAATGATGCATTCGTTTGCAAGGGTTATGTCTTTAAGTGCATGAATATTGTGTATAATGCTTTCAGGGCTGTTTTCGCTTAGTATATAATCAAGCCTGTCAAGAAGTATTGCGCTTTTTCTGGTTTTTTTCACGAATTCCATGATCAAGGAATGAAGATTATTTATGTCTGTTTCACATGGAATGTTCTCAACCTTGTTCTTTGTCAGCCATATAAAAGGGGTGTTCTGCAGATTGTACTTCTTTTTTATAATGTCTGGATTTTCCCTTACTATTCCAA
>JAGVXQ010000060.1 GCA_018303705.1 Candidatus Woesearchaeota archaeon | reverse complement strand
CTGTTGATGGATTAGGGGTGCCTTTTACACCTTCCTGCGCTTCAAGTAATCAAATATACAGAACTTATTATGATTTTAACGAAGCCACAACAAAAACATATGAGGATTTTGCCAATAAGTTTGGTGTGCCTTTGGTAAGACATGATATTTCTTTTGAGGGTTTGGATCCTACCGAACTAGGCAGCAAATATTTTTGCGATTTTGTGCACCCAAAAGAAAAAGGACATAGTATAATTGCCAAAAACCTGGCACAATTTATAATAGGATCTGTACATGATTTGAGCAGTAGGAGGCAAAATGGAAAATTTGGAAATAAAAACTGATATCGTAAAATATAAGGGCTATTTGAAAAAAAGCATTAAAAGATATGGCATTAAATGCATGGTTAGCACGATTTTGTCAACGTTGTTTATTGCTTATGCTGCAAGAGACAGGCCCCCCCCACCAATTTTCCCAAGAGATTATGAGATTGGAAGTGTGCATGTCAGTAAAACAGACGTTGTTAGGGATATGTCGGTTGCTGTTGCTGTTATGGTTAGCTGCCCATTATCCGTAATATACTTTAGGAAAAAGAAAATGTCGGAAAAAGCATATCATAACTTGGCGAGTATAAGCAAGATAATATACCCGAATGAAAAGACTATAATAGAAAATGTTGCTTGCACTAATGGCCAATCCTTTACCGGAAAAATAAAATATGATAAAATTGTAGGGTGTTACGAAGAGGACGATAGTGGAAATTTGGAGCTAATAATTGAAGTGCCACGCAAGTTTGGCTGGCTTGGAAAAAGAAAGGAAACGATAAGCATATTTTCTGCTGAAGATCCAAAAAACACTTATAATAAGTTAAATGAATTAATTGGAAAAGATTTTACTCATATTTGATAAATGGCTGAGTTAGCTAGAGTTGATTGTTACTTTAATTAGGAAATTAATATGCTAGAAAAAATAATTGACAGTAAAGATAATATAATAAGTAGTTGCAAAAATAGCATTGTTGGCTACAATACCATATCATCTTACTTAGAGAGAAAAATTGGTCTTGGGAAAAAGCATAGGATAGGCCTATTTAGGAAGATTATGTATTCATTTGTTATGACCTCGTCTTTATGTAGCTCTTTATTCTTGGCAAATGATTGGTATGCAAAAAATAGAACATCTGATAAAAGTGTACCTGCTTATACATATGTACGCATCGAATCTAAAAAATGTAAGTCTAGATCATTTTGTTTTGTTAAACAATCGTCTAGCGGTTCTATAGTTATTGATTCTGAGGGCAATAAAGCAGAAGAGATAACACATATTAAACCAACCAATACATTTCGTATAGCGTTTATTGGAGGCTCCACCACTCAATGCTGGGGCAGAGAGAGTTATTCTAACGAATTATATAAACTTTTAGAAGGTAATAAAAGACTTTTTAATAAAAAAACTGAATTTGAAATCATTAATGCAGGTCGTAGTGGAGCCGCTGGTCAAAATATAGTTAAAGAGTTTAAGCAAGCCTGCTTGCCATTGAACCTTGATATAGTGATTTATGGGCCAGAGTGGAATGATGTTGGCGGCTGTTCTATAATTACTGATGAACAGAATCTGACATTAAAGCGTTATTTTGTTGGTCTGGCTGATGATAAAGATGTTGCTGCATTAGGACCTTGGTTTGAAAATCATATTGACACATTTAGAAAGCAAAAAAGAAGAAAGATAGAAAGAATGTACACTGCTCTTGATGACACTAGTGAAAGAATTATGCAAAGATTGCCTGCCTTAAGAGAGTTGACAAATACAACTTTAACCAAATTAAAAAACGTATTGGAACCAAGCGAATATGAGAGGTTACGTCTACGGGACCACGGAAAGAATCCTATTGGGTATGCATCGCACATGGATGATTTTGAACCTTGGCTATATAGGCAGAATATAGAAGAGTTGATAGCATCAGCAAAAGAAAATGGCATAAAACATATTGGCATATCAACAACACCAGATGACTTTGAAGATTATTATGCCCCAGGTATACCCTCTAATTGCTATGTCATATACGAATTAAATGACTGGGTTAGTTACAATAGGAGAGTATTAAATCCAGAAGCAAGAAGATTAGCAAAAGAAAATGGCATAATATTGGTTGATTTGGAAACTGAGTTGAATAAGATTCAGAATAAAAAACCACATTTTGATGAATTTATGCATTACACATTGGAAGGTTTTAAACCTGTTGGTGAGATTTTTTTTAAAACACTGTTGCCTTACATAAAAAATTTGCCTTAAGAGAATTGACATAAGGAGTCACTGAAAAAGCAATTAGCATCATTTTTTTCTTATAAGACCTGTACCAATTAATCTAAGTGATTCAGAATAAACGCCGTCAGGGCTGATGAATCCAAATCCACTGCCACCTATTGATACCATGAAGCCTGAAGGTGCTTTGCTTGTCATACCAGAATAACCCATAAAAGTTACATTTACGATGTATTCACAACCTTCTTCTTTACCTTGCTTTGCAAGATCATCCAGGCATCTTTCCAAGATAGGCTGCTGGGCCTGTAATATATCTGTCCTTGTTTTTTCTGTACAAAGAGTTATTCTATCGTATTGAAGCCCATTATAACCTGGAATAAAATCTTCTGGTCTTAGATGGGTTATACAATTTTTAATATAATCCCCGAATAGAGAGTGGTTAGCTTGCTCTACTAGAAGTTTTTGAGTTTCAAGCTGCTTTTCCGTTTCTAAATCTGCTTTATTTTCTATTGTCAAGCGCCACCGAAATAATCTCGTTTTTTTCATAAGCATTTATTAGTGGTAACACTATTTATAAATATTTCTGTTATTATGTGTAGTTAATTGCAAGATATTCTATTATGCTATAAGCAGCGAAACCAGCTATATAACCTGCTTCGTATATGCCAATGTTTTTGATGTAACTTTTCCAGTCTTTCTGCCTGTTATTTACTGTAATCAATGCTGGCAGCCACAAAGAGCCCATAGCTTTTTGCTGATTGTATGTCATCCTAGAAATAAAGCCGAGGGATAGACCTAGAAAAGCACACTGCATAAATGTGTTTCTTTTGCCTGAAGAATAATCTTCGTGAACTGTAACAAGACTTTCTAATACCATGGCAAATTAAGATATACAAGCTTTTATAACGTTTTTGAATCTCATCATTCTGTAGTGATGTCTGGACTGCACCACTAAAATGAGACAGGTAGTTAAGCAACTAAACATTGCAAAAACTATGAAAAGAGGTGCGTCAAATGAAAACTAAAAGGAAATTTACAAGGGATTTCAAGCGGTTTTTAATAACAAAACCTATTTAAATTTTACAACATTAGAGTTTTCATGCAAAAAAAGAAGGGGCAATTGACTACATTTGTTTTAGTTGGGTTTGTTGTTGTCATTCTAATTGTGCTGATAACCATACTTTACCTCTCATTAACCACAGTATCTATAAACAATAAGTTGTATGTTAATAATAAGCTCGAAGAATTAAAATCGCGCATTGAGGAATGTATAACAAAAGGTTTGATAGATTGCTTAAGGGCTGTTGGCGCTGAAAATATAAAAGAATACATGAAGTCAATAAACTGTTTGGATATTTTCGGCGACATTCCTGACATAAAAATAAATTCCAATAAAGAAACCATAAATGCCAATTTGATAAAAGACCATATCAATGTTGATTACTATGCAGATATATCTTTAGTAAAAGAGAATGTGAAAACACATTTAGGAAAATTGAGCTATACTTACAACTTATATAATATTTATGGTCTAAATAATGACAAAGGTGCAGATTCTACAATGCAGCTCAGCACTTTTGGTGGCATAGGCATTTTAGTTGTGCCACAAGGAACGATTATTAGTGGTTCGAACTTTTCAATAGGCATCAAGCAAAAGGACGATGTTATTCAATTAAGTGATACAATTATTATCAAGCCTTATAGCACATTCAGCCCATTTGCTTCAATAAATATAGTTTATGACAACTGTATAAAGGGAAAAACAGCTATTGTAGATAAACAAACCTCACAGACATTAGAAACTGTTTGCTTAACATTAAATGAGGATACATATGCTTCTGCTGTCATAACATCTACTTCTGATTATTTTGTTGGCTCTTGTGATAAGTTCCAGTGCTGCTGGAACAAGATATGCGAGAAAGGCATTGGAGAAAACTGCAACAACTGCCCAAGTGATTGTATATGTTCTTCTGGGCAAGATGTTATAGGTAATGAGCCAACTGAAAATCCTGTTGGGCAACCCGGAGATGGAAATGAGGTTGATTGTACAGGTACATCCCGTAAACCTGAATGTTTATAATTAACTTAATCTCTTTCATAATTTAAGGCATTAAATACAAGAGAATCCATATTTGTGTCAGACATATTCAGGTAGCGACCTATTTTTCCAATGTAATAATAATCTAACACCTCATTATGTATGCCATCTACTCTTGTTTTTTCTATTTCACCAATCCATATTTTTGAAGACTCAGCGTAACCTTGAGGGCTAAATTTGGTGCATTCGCCTGTATATATTACTACACATCCTGTAGATATGTCATTCGACCAATGTTGCGGTCTTCATCTCCAAATGTAAGCTCGTCAAGCTCTGGATGATATAGAGTAACAACACATTCTCCATCAGTGCAGTAATCAGAACTTGAACTTGAATTTCCTGAACCACAGCCACAAAGAGAGGCAGCTAAAATAAGTGGCGAAACAACATGTTTTGCAAATTTTGAGCCTTTTAGCTTATCTATCAATGACATAAAAGAACAGATGAAGGAAAAACTTAAAAGACTTTGGTTGGCTGTTTTTTTTTAAAGCCTGTTTAAGTAAAGAAACTGCATTGGTTTAGTTCTAAATGAATTGCTAGTGGACAGCCAAATGTATTTAGCCAAGAAGAATTATATAAATTATATACCAAACATTTATATATAAGATACCATTCTATAGTAGTAATTAATTAAGGGAGACACTATGAAAGGTAAGTATATTGATGAATTGATGGATGTACACGTTTCCACAGGGATGGATCTTAGGTTTCACTTGTATAAATTTAGTGGCAAATATGCAGAATTACTTAACTTTGATTCACAAAAACATATTGATAACTTAAGCAAAAGGGCAAAAAGATTATGTCGTAGACTACATTGGCTTGAAAATAATGGAGTTACAGGCACAGTTTACAAGGCGTTGTCAAGTTTTTATAATGGGTTGGTTGGAAGAAAAGAAATACCATTAGTGGACGAATTTAACATACTTGTTGATGAAGCCATGACCATATCATCTTTTCTTGGTGATTCCTTATCCATGTATAAATCCCATTTTAAAGGCGTAGAAAAATTAATCGCAAAAAAAACCGGAGCCATACAAAGGTACAAGGAACTAAGAGATGGGCTTACGGAAAAAAACAATGAAAACAATGGCCTTTTGGATGAGATAGTTCTCCGCTTAGACGAGGTCAAGACTAACAACGGTCTGGGCATGGAAGAAATAAAGTATGGAGATGCCAAGGCAGATCTTAGTTTTAGAATAGCTGCTACTGAATCAAGGATAAACGCCTTATCAAAACGCATACAATTTAACACAGGGTTACTTGGAGAGCTTGAAAGCGAAAAGAAACGACATAGGGAGTTTACGGATGTTGTTAGGCTATTGTATTCCGGCTACCATGCTATAACAAAATCCTTTTTGAAGAGTAGCGCTATTGCACATAGGCTTTATTCGTTAGACAAAGGAACACCAGCTTAGTGCTATATGTTATAAATGGCATATATAACCGACCCCATTACAAAAATAAGGTATAAACAGTATGAAGAAATTTTCATAGTGATAAATGGGCAGGGGATTAAAAAGTCTTGGAGGCAAAAATGGGATTAATTGAATACATAAAAAACCTGTTTGATATCAAGAGAAGGTGTATAAAAAGGGAAAAGAAAGAGAGTGCAAATAATATAATGGCCTTAGTTTATGCAATGAATGACGTAACAAAAAGGCTTACAAGAGAAGTAAATTATCATATTACACATTCAAACTATTGCATGCTAGATAAAACATTGGACAACTATAGACATACTATCGAGCCATTAAGGAAAAATTTATGCTACCAGCTAGGTTTATATAAGGATTATGGAAAACTGGAAGAAGCTCTGCTAACAGCATAATATTATTATCAATATATTATGAACACATTGTATTGTTACATTAATGGATGTTTTATATAACTTTTTAAATTAGTTAATAGTAATGACAATTGCTAAAAATGAAGATATCAGAACTGGTGTGGAAAAATGGCAATAAAAAGATATACTGAAAATGATCTATGTTTGAATTTACTGATAACTTCTATTTGTAATGCTGGTTGTTCATGGTGTATTGCAAATGAATATATGTCTAGGAAAAAAACTTTTAGTCTAATGCCTGAAGAAAATGTTGAAGAAGTAATTCGAAGATTAAGAAAAGAGTCAGTTAAACAAGTAAATCTGTTGGGGGGAGAGCCATCATTGCACTCACAGGCACTAGATATAGGAAAGAGAATATATAGTTTAGGAATGCCTGTTGGATTTAGTACAAATGGTTTATGGAATGATGATTTTAGAGAAAAATTTGATAGGATAGATATCCAGTTGAAGCAGAAATAACTTATTTATGTTCTCAAGGATATTCGGAAGAAAATCAAAGAAAACTTCAAAGAACTTTTGAACAATTAAGAAATCATCCAACAAGTCTTGGTTTAATTATTGGATCTCCATTTCAACCCTATAAAGAACATTTAGATATTGCGGAAAGATATGGCTTTGATTTAAGATGGGCTTTTTTAGAACCAATGATGCGTTCAGGATTAACAGAAAGTTATAAAACACAAAGAAACATTCAAACTTTGGGAAAACATGCCTCAAATATCGTGAGAGAAGCTAATAAAAGAGGGTTAGATACGTGGGCAGATTTAACTGTGCCAATGTGTGCAATTAGTGATTCGGATATGTCTTTGTATAAAGGAGATAAAAATGATATTCAGTTTAGATGCCCCTCTTTTTTTGACATCTCTCCAACATTGGACATTTGGAGATGTTTACCTATGGCACTAAACCAAACACCAAAATTAACAGATTTTGATTCTTTTAGAAATGCTTATAAAAGTGTAAATCAAACAAACCAAGAACACTTATTTCTATTTATCTGTCAAACTTAGGTGATAATTAAAGCTACTAAAAAATAGAGATTATGGGAAGGGAGTTTTTCCTAAAGATAGGGGAAGGCCGTTATCTTTTTCTACAAAAAGAGTTTTTTTAAGTTTCTCTGGGAAAAATTTTACTTTCTTAAATTCTTCTTCATTCATAAAAACTATATCTTTAACTTTCTTGTCTAGGTCCAAGTTCTCAACTTTTCCACCAATAGTCTCACATCCAAAAATTAAATGTAATGTGTGATCATCCTCACTAACTACGTCTTCGTAGTATGCAAGAAAGTTGATCTTAACATCCAATCCTATTTCTTCTTTTACCTCCCTTATTGCACACTCCTCAATTGTTTCGTCTCTTTCCAATCCTCCTCCTGGAAGAAGATAATAGATTCCATTATGCTTGTTTTCATGTTTGACTAAAGCTACTTTTCCTTCTTTAAAGATGATGCCCGAAACTCTAACATTCGCTTTCATAATATCTTCCATCTCTTATTACTTTTAAACTATTCGGTCC
>JAGVXQ010000059.1 GCA_018303705.1 Candidatus Woesearchaeota archaeon | reverse complement strand
GCATTATGAATATCTGATAAGAAAAGGAAGTTACGACGGGGCTGTGGGCGCAGAGGTGGTTTTCGGTTTTCCAAACACATGGCTTAATGATGTTGTGCATGGTCTGTGTGAAGAAATAAATGATGATGGATTAATGGGAAAGGTGAATGAAGCAAGAGGCAAGCTAACCAGGAAGTTAGAACTGGAAAAGCTTAAAAATTCAGTACTGTACAAATAGCAAAATTAAAGCAAATAATAAACAGTAAATTACAACAGAATCATTAGTAAATTGAATCACAATCTTTTTAAGTCCTTCAAATTTAAGGATTCTTATGGATGCATTGGAATACCACAAACTGAAAAAGGGGAAGATAGAAATAAGAAGCAAGATGCCTATGGAGAACAGTGAAGACCTGAGCTTGGCTTACACTCCAGGTGTTGCGATTCCATGCAAGGAAATATTTAAGGACAAAAAGAAGGTTTATGATTATACTTTCAAGGGAAATAGCATAGCTGTTGTAACCGATGGATCATCTGTTCTTGGGTTGGGCAATCTTGGACCAGAGGGGGCTTTGCCTGTTATGGAAGGGAAAGCATTGCTTTTTAAGAAATTTGCTAACATAGATGCAATTCCAATATGCTTGAATACACAGGATGCAAAAGAGATAATAAGGGCTGTTGAGCTGATATCACCGACTTTTGGAGGGATTAATTTAGAAGACATAGCAGCACCAAGATGCTTTGAAGTTGAGAATGCCTTGAAGAAATCACTTGACATACCTGTTATGCATGATGACCAGCATGGAACGGCCATAGTTGTCTTGGCTGCTTTGATGAATGCAAGCAAGGTTGTTGGCAAGGCATTAAATGAAATGAAGATAGTTATATCTGGTGCTGGTGCTGCAGGGGTAGCTGTTACCAAAATATTGCTTAATACAGGTGCTAGGAACCTAGTTGTGCTGGACAGTAAGGGAATTATAAACAACAATAGAAAGGACTTGAATTCATCAAAGAAGGAAATAGCTTTAATTACAAAGGAGAGCTGCGACAAGATAAATGGGGGGTTGAAAGAGGCAATAGTTAGCAGTGATGTTTTCATAGGTGTTTCTGCACCAAACATAATGAATGCTGACATGGTAAAAATGATGAATAAGGATGCAATAATATTTGCATTGTCAAATCCTGATCCTGAGATACTTCCAAAAGATGCAAAACAAGGGGGAGTTAGGATTATTGCTACAGGCAGGTCTGATTATCCAAACCAAGTAAACAATGCTTTAGCTTTTCCTGGAATTTTCAGGGGGGCATTGAATGTTGATGCTGTTGAGATAAATGAGGAAATGAAGATTGCTGCTGCAAAATCATTGGCTAGTCTTGTTGAAAGTCCTGATGAGGAAAACATAATTCCAAGCATATTTGATGAAAGGGTTGTAGAAGCTGTGTCGAGGGCTGTTGCTGATGCTGCATTGAGAACTAATGCAGTGAGGAAATAATTTACTAGGGAGTGTTGATAAACCATTAAATAATTACTTTTTCGGCTCGTTCTTTATGATGTACAAGACACATATGGCATTCGGAGTGCTATTAGGATTGATTGCAATGGAATATTTTGATGTGAACAAATATATGTTCATAGGCGCTGCTGTTTTTGGGAGCTTGTTTGTTGATGTTGATGAGGCTAGCTCTTACATGGGAAAAAGAACATGGCCTGTATCAAACATGGTTGAACTTTTTTTTGGACACAGAGGGATATTCCATAGCATATGGATGGCAGGGCTGATATTTTTAGGATTTTATCTTTTTGGCTTGTTAAATATAGGGATAGGCTTTCTGATAGGATATGGAAGCCATTTAATTGCTGACATGATGACTGTTGAAGGGGTGAGGATTTTTTACCCACTGAGCAAGTTTTCTATAAGGGGTTTTGCAAGGACAGACGGAATATTTGAGAAGATATTTTTTACACTCGTATTGTTAGCGATAGGATACAGGCTTGTTTGAGGCGGCAAAAAAACATTTGATTAGGAAGAACTATATACAAGGGAGGTGTTAAATTTAATCATTCGGAGATACTGTTCGTACAATCTATTTTATAAAAAGATTTTGGAAATAGAAGAGAAAACAAAAACTAAAGTTAGAACTGAAGTAAGCAATAAGATTACAAAATTTAAGAAGGACTTAAAAGGCAACTAATTAAGCGAACAAGAATTTGCTAATGAAATAGGAAGAATTACAAAGTTTAAAGAGCTGGTTGAAGATAGTAAACAAACATTTAGAAGGGACATAATCATTTCTGCGATTATAACTCTTTTGTTGGGAATTAGTTATATAATTTGGATAGACCAACGAAACGGTGTTTTTGTTGGAGGCATTATGGTATTAGCTTATCACTTACTACAATGTAATTCATTAAGGATTAATTATGAGAAGATTGAAAGATTTATTAAAGGGGAAGATCCTAAGAAAATATTGGAAGATTAAGTAATATGGAACTTATAAAACCAATAAATAGGTAATTCAATACCTAAAAATAGGTAATAAAATGCTAACAAAAGAACAAATAAACATTTTAGGGGTTTTCCATAATAATATTTTTGCAGAACTTACTTTCAAGCAGATTAAAGGACAAAGTAAGCAAAAATCGAATAATGTTGTCCAAATTGCTTTAAAAGAATTTCAGAAACAAGAGTTAATTAAACCAAAGACAACAGGAGATGTAACTGCTTATTCACTTAATTTAGATAATAATTTAACTATCTCTTATTTGAATCTTGTTAATCAAGGAGAAATATCAAAAAGGAAATTTCCTAAGGAAGTTCTCGCCGAAATTCAAAAAAGAGTGTTTAAACAGACTGAATTTTTTATATTACTTGTTTTTGGAAGTTATGCAAAGGGTAAATCGACAGAAAAATCAGATTTGGATATTGCTGTTATTGTAGAAAATGGACAAACTAAAAAGGAAATTACTCCGTTTTTAGAAACTATCAAAAGAAGAGAGATAAACCCAATTGATTATCACATTTTTACACGAAGCGAGTTTTTAGAGATGTTAAAGGCTGATGTTGAGAATGTTGGAAAGCAAATTTATAAAAACAATCTGATTTACTATGGATATATTGAATATTGTAATCTTATAAGGAGAATAAAAAATGAGTGATGAAGCAGAATTATATCTTCAAAGAGCAGAAAACGAGCTTGTAGCTGCTCAGATGCTATTTGATATTTCGAGCAATCCAACTCTTCAAAAAGAACAGTTTAAACTTGAAAAGGATTTCACATTTTATAGCACTGTGATTAGCCATTCCTACTATTGTATTTTCTATTCAGCGAAAGCGATTCTGATAAAAGAAGGAATAAAAACAGATGCTCCAGAAGTGCATAAAAAGACAATAATTGCTTTTGAAAAATATCTTGTTGAAACAGGTAAACTTAATGTTGAATTGCTAAAAATCTATAAGAAAATCATAGTCCGAGCAGAGGAACTTCTTGGAATCTTTTCAAAAGAAAAAGGAAAGCGTGGCGAATTTACATACCAGAAACTCCCACAAGCGAATAGAGAACCTGCCAAAGAGTCATTAGATAATGCTTCATTCTTCTTTAAGAATATAAATAAGGTTATCAGAAAGTAACGGAACTCCCCCAACGACTAAAAACTAAACGACTAACTGACGAAATGTCTCCTCAATTCTTGTTCTTGATGTATCGCTCCGCTTATTTGATAGAACGCCCTCTTTCTCGATTGAGTTTAATCGCTGTTATATTCCCGAACGACTGATTTGCTGTTGATGGAATCTAAGGGGGAGTGAGGCAAGCGACCGAAGGGAGCGCAGAGTCTGAGAGTTTGGCTTATAGTTATTAAATGACAACAATCTTTTTATATAAACGGGATATCTTATCATATAAATGGATCATGAATATCAAACTGTTTATCAACCATTAGGTTCTTATGCAATGGCTCTAATAATTCGTAAGATTCAAACATCTTCTTTATACAGATTGGATGACTTAAGTCATATAGTGATTAAAGTCACTAATAAAAGAATTGGTTATTTGGGTGATGAGAGCTTTGAATTAGTTGATCCAAAAGACGAATCATTAAAAGAACATCATATGGATTTAATTGCCATCTGTGATTCAATATTAGCCAAACTTGAAGATTGAATATAATCAATGTTATATTCCCGAAGCCTCGACAATCAATTAATGTCATCTTGTGAGAGACTGAGGCAAGAATTCCGCAGAATTCGCAGAGGTTTTTCTTCCATAGTTTGCGAGCAGAGCGAGCCTATATTGAATTAAAGTTTAAAGAAAAACTTGAATATAACCCTTTATAGATGAATTTGCCAGTATAATGTGTCTAGACAGCCTATAAAGGCATAATTCTTGTTATCATAACTCGATTTTTTGTAGTAATTGCTTGGTTGTTAATGGGCCTGAGGAGAATCGGACTCCTTACTTCTGCCATGTGAAAGCAGCGTCATACCGGTAGACCACAGGCCCTTGTGAGATTGTAATGCATATTATGAATAAAAATCTTACGAAAATTAGGCTGAAATCCGGAATATTTATTGTGCTGGACAAAAGACAGACAAGACAGATGCCCGTAGGGTTTATAAAGGAGCTATGCTTAATATGGTTTAAGTCTCTTGAAACAAGATCCGAAAGGAATTTGGGGCTAAAAAGCTATATTTTCCTAGTTGGTACTGTTTCTCGGGCTTAAGATGAAATAACAAAAATGGAGAATAGGCAACATAGAATGTGCTGTGTGGGAAAACAAGAAGACATTCAATGGAGGAGAGGTTTCTTACAAGACATTAACATTGAGCAGGAGCTACAAGAAGAAAGATGAAGAGATATGGAGAAATGAGGCAATAAACAACCTAAGAAGAAATGACCTAGCGAAGGTAATGGCTATTTTGCAAAAGGCACAAGATTATTTATTCTTTGAAGATGTTAAAACCCATGAAGAAGACAAAGAAGACAGAGAAGAGGACGAATAAAAATGGCTGAGAAAAAGAGGGACAAGGAATACAGTGTTAAGGATTTGCCTGGTGTTGGGGCTGCGACTGCTGAAAAATTAAAAGAAGCAGGGTATGATACATTGCTGGCGATAGCAGTTGCAAGCCCTGGTGAGATTGTTGAGGCGAGTGGCGTTGGCGAGAGCGTTGCAAGGAAGATAATAAATGCTGCCAGGGAAAAGATGGAGATGGGTTTTGAGTCTGGCAATGAGCTACTTGAGAGGGCAAGCAACATTGAGAGAATAACAACTGGAAGCAAGGAATTGGACAGGCTTTTAGGGGGTGGAATAGAAACAGGAACGATAACAGAGTTTCATGGGTCATACGCTTCCGGAAAATCACAGGTAGGTTATCAATTATGCGTCAATGCACAACTCCCCAAAGAGAAAGGGGGATTGAATGGAAGTGTTGTATTTTTGGACACCGAAAGCACCTTTAGGGTCCAGAGAATTAAGCAACTGTCGGAAGCTGCAGGACTAGATCCCAACGAGGTTTTGAAAAACATCAAGGTTGCTAGATGCTTCAACAGCGACCACCAGATACTTATGGTGGAAAAGATAAATGATTTGGTACCAAAAGAAAAAACACCCATCAAGCTGATAATAGTTGACTCGCTGATAAGCCTATTTCGCAGCGAATATGTTGGTAGATCTACTTTGGCAGACAGGCAACAGAAACTGAATAAACATATACATATGCTGCAAAAACTGGCGGACATGCACAATATTGCTATTTATGTGACAAACCAAGTTATGGCAAAGCCAGATACTTTTTTTGGAGATCCAACCGAGGCAGTAGGGGGACATATAGTTTCACATGGATGCAACATCAGGGTGTATGTAAGGAAAGGCAAAAAGGGAACAAGGGTAGCAAAGCTTATTGATAGCTCTTACCTTCCTGAATCAGAGGCAGCATTCATAATAAAAGAAAATGGGATAAATGATGTGGGGGAAAAAGAAAAGGAAAAATGATAATGGAACAAATTTTGATGGTGATTAAAATTAGGTGAAGAGAAACTAAAATGCGTGATAAAAATGATGTTCAAATGAAAACGCGAATAAATATAGGACACAACACACAAACAAATCAAAAACTTTATATACTATAGTTAATTATAGTTCACTATGGTAACTACAACAATTCAAATAAGCGAAGAACTACAATCAGAGTTAACTAAAAGGAAGTTTTTTGATAGAGAGAGTTATGAAGAAGTCATATGGGACATGATAGAGAATATTATGGAATTAAATGAACAAACAAAGGCAGAGATAGAGAAGTCAAGAGCAGAAATAAGATCTGGCAAGTTTTATACCATTTCTGATGCAAAGAAGAAGCTAGGATTATAATGTATGACATAATTATATCAGAACAAGTATTAAGCCAGTTGAAAAAACTAGAAAAAAATACACAAGAGAGGATTCTAAAGGTTTTGGAGCGGATTAGAGTCAAACCAGAAGCGTATGTTACTAAACTGGTTGGGCCTTTTGGTTATAAACTTCGCATAGGTGATTATAGGGTTATTGTTGATATAGACCATAGCAAACTTGTAATCTTTGTTACAAAAGTAGGACACCGAAAGAACATATACAAAGGCCTTGTTTAGTGGGGCTCTGTAGAAAGCTGGATTGCTTGGCAGGATTTTACAAATTAGGAATAAAATCTGGGCGTACAGGGAGTCGAACCCTGATCTCAACCTCCGCAAGGTCGCATTCTGTCCATTATACTATACGCCCATCAGTTGAATATGGCAGAAATTGTATTTAAATCATTCTAATTGGCTTATTTCCATAAACCCCCAAAGCTTCAAAATGTTTATAAAGGTTGTTTTTAGCCTTACCTGAATGGACAATGTAACATGCAATTCATGCAAGACTGAACTGGTTAACCAGAGCGGAAGCACAGTATTCAAGTGCCCTAGTTGCGGGGCCTTTGACATAGTAAGGTGCTTCCATTGCCGGCAAATAGCTTCTAAGTATAAGTGCAATGGCTGTGGGTTCGAGGGGCCAAGCTGATGGCATCTGTAATAATAACTTTTAAGGTAACTTTGGAATCGCCAGATGTTGATGCTGACGGTGTAAAATACAAGGTCATAAATGCAATAGAAGATTATGGGGCTGATGTTGGCAAGTCTGAGATAGAGGAAGTTGCGTATGGAATAAAAGCAGTCAAGATAATATTCATAATGGATGAGAGCAAGGGTGCTACTGATCCTTTGGAAGAAAAGGTAAAGGAAATAGAGGGAGTAAGTTCTGTTGAAGTTGTTGATGTAAGAAGGGCCATAGGCTAAAATGGACTTGGCTGAAAAACTAA
>JAGVXQ010000058.1 GCA_018303705.1 Candidatus Woesearchaeota archaeon | reverse complement strand
CGCATACTCTACC
Source organism: Candidatus Woesearchaeota archaeon (assembly GCA_018303705.1). GTDB lineage: Archaea > Nanobdellota > Nanobdellia > SCGC-AAA011-G17 > JACPNG01 > JAGVXQ01. Next base: position 11,604 of record JAGVXQ010000058.1, on the reverse strand, counting down.
TGCAATAATCTACCGTCAGGGCTGAACATTGCAGATGTCCTGTCATAACCCATCATTTGATGCTGAACTGGCTGCATATTAATTGACCTCCATTTTTGATTTTGCCTTGTTTAAAGCCCCTGAAACATTTGTGCTAAAGACATTAACAGGATTGTTGTCTATGCTCTCTATCAATGCCAGTGCTGATTTTACCTCATCCACGTAATTGTGCGATGTCCTTATTATGCCACTATTTTCATTTTGCCCAAGAAATATTATGCCTGCCCTTGCATAGGATAGCTCCCCAAGGAACTTCATTACATAGCTTTTTACCCCATTGTTAACTATATTTTCATTCATCTGCTTATCTGAAATTATTCTGTATGACACATACCTTTTCTTTTCCTTCAAGCTAGGCATTATTGGCTTTATTTTGGTTTTCATAAAGTAGAAAACTCCTGTTTCTTTTCTCTCTGTCATCTCGTTGTTGCTTGGAATCTTTATAAACCTTTTTGTTTTTATACTAATTTATTAATAACTATTAAGTAGTAAATTAATAGAAAGCTTTATATAGGGGTTAAATACGTAGATTAACACTATTTAGTAGCAAAAGGGGTTCTTATATTTGATATAAAAATTCAGGAGAGAAAAGATGATAGTCCAAGATGAGTTTTTGAAGAAATTAAGGTCAGCGTTTGACTTAAACATATACGAAGTTAAAATATGGACAGCATTGCTTTCAAGGGGCCTTGCAACTGCAGGAGAGCTTTCTGACATAAGCAACGTTCCAAGGTCAAGAAGCTATGATGTTCTGGAGTCATTGGAAAAGAAAGGCTTTGTTATAATGAAATTAGGAAAGCCAATAAAATACATTGCTGTACAGCCTCAAGAAATAATTAAGAGAGTAAAGAAAGCCATACAGATAAATGCTGATGACCAGATAAAGAGCTATGACAACATAAAAGACAGCACATTATTTAATGAGATTGAGCTCTTGTACAAGCAGGGAATAGAGCATGTAGAGCCAAGCAATCTTTCTGGGGCCATAAGAGGCAGGGATGCCATATACAACCACATGGAAAGCATGATGGAAAAGGCAGAGAAGTCAGTAATACTAGTTACAACTGAAGAAGGATTCGTAAGAAAGGTAGCAAACTTCTCAGAGACATTCAAGAGAATAAAAGAAAACAGCAATGTAAAGATTAAAATAGCTGCTCCATTGAACAAGGAAAGCAAGAAGCTTGTAAAAGACTTGAAGGATTATGCTGAAGTAAAGCATGTGAATAACATTACAGCGAGATTTATGCTTATAGACGGCAGGGAAGTATTGTTCATGATAAACAATGACAAGGAAGTGCATGAAAGCTATGACGTTGGGGTATGGGTTGACACACCATTCTTTACAAGCGCCTTGGAAAACATGTTCAACATGTCATGGAAAAGGATTGAAGCTGGAAAAAATGAATAAGGAGAAATAAAAATGGCTGAAAGATTAAAACAAATGAGTGGAGATGAACTTATTAGAAAAATATTGGGTGGAGAAAGGGATTTATCCAGAATAAAATTAGAAGAAGGTTTTGATTTAAGTGGAGATCCTAGATTTAATGAATTGCAGAGTTATCTAAGAGAAAAAGATTTGGAACATAATATATTAACTATAGCCTATTCTCATTTTAAAGGTGTGAAGGCTGCTGGCTTATATCTTCCTTTTGTTATAGGAACTAATGCATGCTTTATGGGAGCAGAACTTAATGGAGCATACCTTAGTGTAGCAAACCTTATGGGAGCAAACCTTATGATTGCAGACCTTAATAGAGCAAACCTTAATGGAGCAGACCTTAGGGAAGCACACCTTAATGGAGCAGACCTTAGGGAAGCACACCTTATTGGAGCAGACCTTAGGGAAGCAAACCTTAGTGGAGCAAATCTTAATGGAGCATACCTTAATGGAGCAGACCTTAGTGTAGCAAACCTTATGGGAGCAAACCTTAATGGAGCAAACCTTAATGTAGCAGACCTTATTGGAGCAAATCTTAGGGAAGCAAATCTTAGGGAAGCATACCTTAATGGAGTAAACCTTAGTGTAGCAGACCTTAGTGGAGCAAATCTTAATGGAGCAGACCTTAATGGAGCACGCCTTAGGGAAGCATACCTTAATGGAGCAGATCTTAGTTTAGCAAACCTTAGGAAAGCAAATCTTAATGGAGCATGCCTTAGGGAAGCATACCTTAATGGAGCAGACCTTAGTGTAGCAAATCTTGAAGCAGCAGACCTTAATGGAGCAAACCTTAGGAGAGCAAATCTTAGGGGAGCAAATCTTAGGGGAGTAAAAAACCTAAGATTAAGTAAAGGTTTAGAATATGCAATATTCTATTAAACAATGGTTGATAAAGAAGAAAGAGTGGTTATAGAAGAGGCCCTAGAAATACCTAGATACCTTGTAGAAAAAAATGAATAAGGAGAACTGAAAATGGAAATAGCATACCAAATAGCCGGAAAGAGACTTAAAGCTAGAAATGTAGGTGAATTAAATCAGCAGTTGTTAGAATATAATCTTGTCACGAATTTAAGAATGGACGGGTTTGGTCATTTCAGTGTAAGAAGGTTGACAGAAGCCGGGGGCACACGCCGATATGATATGACACAAAGCGTTGGAGATTATGCAGATTCAACAGATTACGATGTGATTGTAGGAAAAATAATCGGCACAAATGGTTATGATCAACCTGATGTTATTGAAAACGAAATTTCAGAGCTTGAAATCATATTAAAAGAAGTAAGAATGGACATTCCAGACGCAAAAATTATTGCTGGTTCTTACCGGGATTAAAAAATGGAAAATAAATGCCTATGGAAAAGTGTTTATCAAGATAACATAAACGGAAAAGGAACAAGTTTCGTAGAGAGAAAGAGTGATTTTTACTGTGCAGATTGTTCTGGAAACGCTAGCAATGATTGTGTTAGGTATTTTCCATTGAAAAAAGATGATAACAGCAAGGGGGATGATCTTTGATGTTAGTTGTAGAGTGCAACAATCTACAACTGTACAGTTAGTTAATCCTAAAAAATGAAAGCAAGTGATTTTTCTTATGTTCTTGGAAACTTTGCAAGGGAATTTATAACAAATCCAAGGCCAATGGCAAGGGAATGTGCAAGGTTTTTTAGGCAAGGAATATTAAGGACATTTGAAAAAATGCCCAATGGTATATTGTTTGAAACCCATTGCCATACTGATTTTTCATCTGTTGACAAGGGATGCCCTGAACTTTCTGATGTCATTGATTTAATATCAGGCAATGGCATAGGAATAATATCGATTACAGACCATGGAAATACCAATGCTTTTGATAGCCTAAGAAATGGCAGCTATGACCTTAACAGGAAAAGAAATTCCAGGGAATATGAACTTGAAACAAGCAAAGATGGAAGATACCTTGTTATTCATGTACATGGAACAAGCGTAGAGCATCTTCTTCTGAGGTCTGCTGAATACAAAACTGACAAAGGTGAAGTTGGATTGCATGGCTTTGAAGGTACATTGCCAAGGGAAGGCATGCCTTTGGAAGATACTATAAAAAGAACATCAGACAACGGCGGATGGGTAAACATACACCACCCTTATTTCATGACTGGGTTAGGCTTTAATGGAAAAAAATACATTGAAACTGCTGTAAAAGCTGGTGCTATTGCAATCGAAAAAAATGGCACGGAGATTCCACCACAAATTTACTCTCCTGTAAGGGCTGAAATGGATGCAAAGGATTTTGGCATAAGCCTTGTGTATGGCGGAGACGCACATAGGTTGCACATGTATGGCATGAGCGGCATTGCATTTATGAGTGATGATTTTGCAGAAGTTCTTGGAAGGAACAATGACAATTATGCTGATGCTGTAAAAGAACTCGTAGCCAAGGGTTATTTTAAGGGATACTTCAACTACATAACGCCGAAGCAGTGGAAAGAATTCTTCTTAAACAAGCCACTGTCAGCAAAGTAAGACTTTGTTGATTTACAGCACAAAAATGAGTTAATTATTTAAACAAGCTACCTTATTTTTCTGCTATGGATATCAAAAGCATAGCAGAGATGCTGCACCCTCTGGAAAGAAGCGTAATAAAGGTGTTGCGTGAGGGCATTGAATTAAAAGATATAATGTCTAAAACAGGGCTGCAGGAAATAGAGGTAATGCGTGCATTGCAATGGCTTGAGAATAAAGGCATAATAAAAACAGAACTTGAAACAAAAGAGGCAATAAAATTAGATTCAAATGGGCTTAATTACCTGAAAAATAAGCTTCCAGAAAGAAGGTTCCTCGAGTGCTTGACAAAAGAAATTACTTTGAAGGAGATAAAGGAAAAGGCAAGGCTGAATGATGAGGAACTGCAGGTTTCTCTTGGCATTTTAAAAAGAAAGGCTGCAATAGATATTGAAAATGGCAAGGTAAAGTTAACTGAAAATGGCAAAAAACTTTTGTCAAAAGAATTCTTGGAAGAATCATTTCTGAAAAAGCTTCCTTTGGAATCAGGCAAGCTAAGCGACCAAGAAAAATATGCTTACAATGAGCTGAAGAAAAGAAAGGAGATAATAAAAACTAATGTTGAAAAGCTAAGGTTTGTCAGTTTAACTCAATTGCATTCTGCACTGATGAAAGAAAAGATAGAAACCAACAATATTGGAATGTTAACCCCTGAAATAATAAAATCCGGAGAATGGAAGAACAAAAAATTCAGGAGATATGACATCAAGATAAACGTGCCTAAATCATATGGCGGAAGAAAACAAGAATGAAAATTCCTTGATGGCGTAAGGACAAAATTCATGGCCCTGGGTTTTGAAGAGATGGCAGGCCCTATAGTTGAAAGCGAATTCTGGAACATGGATGCATTGTACATGCCTCAATCCCATTCTGCAAGAGACATACATAGTGCATATTATATAAAGGAGCCGAAAAAAGCAGAGCTCGACCTGAAGATTGTAAACAAGGTAAGGGACGCACATGAAAATGGCATTGCTGGAAGCAAAGGGTGGGGATATAAATTTGATTTGGAAAAAACCAAGACAAATATACTAAGAACCCAAGGTACGGCATGCTCTGCAAGAATGCTTGCTTCAAACAACCTTAAAATTCCAGGAAAATATTTTGCAATTGCAAGGTGCTTTAGGCCTGATGTTGTTGATGCAACTCATAGTGCTGACTTTAACCAGATCGAAGGAATAGTTGTTGGAAAGAGCCTTAACCTAAAGCATCTTTTTGGATTGCTGGAAATGTTTGCAAAAGAAGTTGCAGGAGCCACTGAAATAAAAATAGTTCCTAGTTATTTTCCTTTTACTGAACCCAGTTGTGAATTGCATGCAAAACACCCCCAAATGGGCTGGATAGAGCTTGGTGGCGCAGGAATATTCAGGCCAGAGCTGGTGAATATGCTTACTGGAAAGGACACAGTTGTAATTGCATGGGGCCTTGGTGTTGACAGGCTAGGCATGTTCAAGCTAGGAATAAAAGACATAAGGCAATTATTTTCACATAATATTGATGTATTGAGGAGCATGAAGTCTGTTTAAAATGCCCACGATAAATTTTTCATTGAAGGACCTGCAAAATTTGGTTGGAAAAAAGATAACATTGAAGGAGCTTGAATGCCTAATCCAATACTGCAAGGGGGAAATTGAAAATTATGATGAGGCATCTGATGAGGTGACTGCTGAACTAGGGGATACAAACCTGCCATATCTATGGAGCACTGAAGGGATTGCAAGGCTATTGAAATCTGTTGTTGGAAAGGAAAAAGGCATACCAAAAATAAAAACAGCCAATTCCAAGTATGAAATAATAGTTGACAGTTCTGTTGATGCAGTGAGGCCTTACCTAGTTGCTTTTGCTGCAAAAGGCAAAAACATGGATAGCTGCCTGATAGAACAGATGATACAGCTGCAGGAAAAGCTTTCTGAGAACTTTGGAAGAAAAAGGCATAAGGTAGCAATAGGCATATACAGGCTGAAAAAAATAAAGTTCCCTGTTTATTACAAAGCTACCGAGCCATCATCAGTAAAGTTCATACCCTTGGATTTTAAGAAGCCAATGACACAGAAAGAAATACTTGAAGAACATCCAAAAGGGAAGGAATATGCATATATTCTTGAAGGCATGAAAAGATATCCTATATTAATTGATTCAGCAAACAATGTCTTGAGTTTCCCGCCAATAATAAACTCATCTGATACAGGCAAGATAGAAAAAGATGATTCCAGCATATTTTTTGAGGCAACTGGAACAGACATCAATGCATTGAACTTGGTAGCAAATATATTTGCTTATGCCCTGCATGACAGGGGATTTGGCATTTTTTCTGTAAACATAAAATACAAAAACAAGAGTGTAAAAACCCCTGAATTAAAAACACAAACAATAAAATTAGATAAAAAAGATGCTGAAAGGATTCTTGGATTACAGTTGAAAGATAATGAGATTAAAAAACTCTTGGAAAAAGCAAGGTATAACATAAAAAATAGTTTGATAGAAATACCAAGCTATAGGGCAGACATACTGCACAGCATAGATGTTATAGAAGACATAGCAATAATGTTCGGATATGACAAAATCAAGGGCCTTAAACTGACAGAATACACTGTTGGAAGGACATTTGAAATTGTCGATTTTATAAACAGTTTAAGGGACTTTGTTATTGGACATGGATACCAGGAAATATTAAGCCCGGTATTGTGCAACAAAGAAACCTTATATGACAAGATGAACATAACTGATTTTGGCACAATAGAAATATCAAACAAAATGTCAGAAACTTTCTCATGTGTGAGAAGTTGGCTGGTGCCAGTGTTGATGGATGCATTGTCAAAAAACAAGCACATAGACTATCCACAGAAAATATTTGAAGAAGGCATAGTAACTGTAAGGAAAGGCAGCAAAGCAGTTGATTATGAAAGGATTGCAATCATTTCTGCAGGCAAGAATGCTAACTTCACTGAAATAAAGCAGATGCTAGATTATCTTATGGCCCTTATTGGCTTAGAATATCATGTTGAAGACACTAAACATGAATCATTTATAGATGGAAGGGTTGGAAGGGTAAATGTGAGGGGAAAAGAAATAGCTTATATAGGCGAGATGCATCCAAAAGTTTTAAGCAATTTCAGCTTGGAAATGCCTGTTGCTGCATTGGAGATAAACTTAACAGAATTGTTTCAGCTGGTCAAAAAATGACAAAATGCAATAGATGTGGAAATGAATTTGAAAATTTCTTTCATGGGGCCTACTGGTGCACCTACTGCGGCAAGCAGTTCATGTTTGACGAAAATAGGATGAAAAAAGACAATGCTGTCAAGGAAGAGGATAAAAAAAACAAAAAATTAATCACTAGGTAACATTAAATGGCAAAAAAAGAATTTACTGTAACACCTTATGAAGCTGAAGGCAAAATAGATTATAACAAACTGATAGATGAGTTTGGTGTTGAAAGGTTAAATGATGCTGTATTGCAGAGAATAAAAAAGCACACGAAGGAGCTGCATCTATTTTTAAGAAGAAAGGTGTTCTTCGCTCATAGGGACATTAATTGGCTGCTTGACCAATATGAAAAAGGAAACAAGTTCTTTCTGTACACAGGCAGGGCTCCATCAGGACCAGTCCATATAGGCCATCTGCTGCCCTGGATTTTTTGCAAATGGCTCCAAGACAAGTTTGGTGCAGAGATGTGGTTCCAATTCCCAGATGAAGAAAAGTTCTTGTTTAAGCAGGATTTAACATTTGAAGATACCAACAAATGGATGAATGAGAATATGCTGGATGTTATCGCATTAGGGTTTGACCCAAAAAAGACCAGGTTTATTATTGACACAAAGCATGCTAATATAATGTACAAAGAAGCATGCAAGGTTGCTAAGAAAATAACTTTTTCAACAATAAAAGCAAGCTTCGGGTTTACTGACAGCAACAATATTGGCTCAATTTTTTACACTTCCATGCAAGCAGTTCCTGCTTTTCTTCCGAGTGTATTGAAAGGCAAGAACATACCATGCCTTATACCCTTGGGCATAGACCAGGATATACACTTTAGAATTTCACGTGATGTTATGCCGAAATTGGGTTATTATAAGCCAGCTATAATCCACAACGTTTTCCTGCCTCCGCTGACAGGCATCGGCGGAAAGATGGCAGCATCCGGAGCAAATGAATCTTCTATATGGACAACCGACTCTGAGAAAGATGTAGAAAAAAAGATTAAGAAATATGCCTTTTCTGGTGGCAGAAAAATGTTCTTTGAGCCTGATGACAAAAAATTGCAGAGAATACATAATGACTACAAATCAGGCAAGATGCTAACATCAGAGCTTAAAGAAGTTTTGATAGAAAAGATAAACAGCTTTTTAAAAGAGCATCAGAAAAAAAGGGAAAAAGCAAAAAGCCAGGTTGACAAGTTTGTCAATTGGAATTGATTTATCTTATATACTAAACTAAAATAATCCTTTTATACATTCAAACTTTGTTTTTATAGATGGTGGAATTAGTAGAGCTTATTGGCGAAGGTCTGAATTAGAACAATTTGATAGTTTGGCCAGCAAGCTAAAACCTGGCGCGCCAATTTTATGCATAAACGAAAATCACTCTTCAGAAGGCGGCATGCTACCAATGTTAACAATTTATGAAGGCCGTTTAACATGTATTTGGGGTTCAGATGACTTGCATTATGTTGTTATGTTAGCAGATAGCGTTGCCTTGATAAAGCCAATGCCTCATGATCCAGGAAATATAGGGACGACTCTGCCAAAGTTGAGTTAATGGTTGCGGGCTCTCCCAGGAAAATAAAGAGAATTTTCAATGGTTGTGGATCGCCTAGAGCTGATATTGTTAGATGCACTTCATTGGGATTATGCCATGGTGTACCCACAATAAAATATGTTCCCCATAAAGTATACATTGGAAGAGAAAATGTTTTGGGTGGTTTGAACCAATTATTGAGAGAGTATTTTACTAATTCTAGAGTCTAGCCAGAGTATCTTGTCCTAAAAAAGCATACATCACATCTCTACTCTTTATATCAATTAGACTCAAGTAAAAAATTTGCTGACAAAGGATTTATAAAAATTGTGTTTATATGAATATGATGAAAAGAAATATATCTTATTTTATGGCTGCAAGCCTGTTGCTGGCAACTCCAAGTTACTCATTTGGCGACGGTTCTGAAAGAAGCACGAATGCAACAAGAATTGTGGAGTATGCAAGGGGTTACTTAAATACAGAATATAATTTTGGTGGCAGGCTCACAAAAAATAATCCTGGGCTTGATTGTCTTGGGTTATTATTTTTGGCCTATAGCAAGGCAACAAAAACATCATGGCTTGGTTTAAGCGTAAATCCAAGTCAACTTGTAAAAAGTAAAAAACTTGGTGAACCAGTAAAAGGGCTAGAAGGTATATTATGCAAGGAAGTTGATGTTTCAAGATTGGAAGAAGGGGATGTAATTTATTTATTAAGCAGGATAGCTTTAAATGATAGGTCACTGGTTAAAATTAATGGTGTTGATTATTGGCCATGGCATGTCATATTATATTCTAATAAAAAAAGAAACTTATCTTTGGAAGCAAATCCTGTGCTAGGGGTAGTAGAGCTGGATTTTGATGAGATACTTAAATCAAATGAAGCCATCTTTGTCACAAGAATTCAGTAATAGTCTTACCTCGATGCTATTCTTTCATCTTTGTCTTTTGGTGGGGCCATTACAAATAAGGCATCATCTTTAACTACAGGTAGGTTGCCAACCTTCACAAGCCCATTAAAAATAGGGCCTTTCCCATTTTCCAACAATTGCTGATTATAACGAACAGCGAAACCAGGAAGCAAATCCTTGTCATCATTTTCTGATGGATGCGCATTTATAAACTCTGACTCCCTCCTTTTAATTAGCGTATGGCCCATAGACCACGATCCACTAGCATCACTAATGCAATTAAACCCCTGATTGCAGTAATCTTTTGTTGAATGCATTACAAAGACTATCGAGCCTTGAGGTATATTTCTTATCTCTTCTCTGACTTTTCTCTCATCACCCGTAACAGAAGTTGGTCTGATTAAATGGGTCTTCCATCCTAATGCCCTAAGTTTTTCTGGCAATTGTATTGTCGGGGGAAATTCGTTTAGTGGTCTGTTGTAAGCAGAGGCAAGTGCTGATTGAACAAGTCCTATGCAATCATAACCACACATTCCTGAGGGCAAGCGAACTGGTCTATTGTCTTTATCATAGTAGACATTTCTGCGTCCATTCCATATAAATGCGGCATTGCCGCCAAGCTGGGCTTCTGCATATTCATATATTTCTTTCCCAACAGAGCTGCCGAGCCTTGGGTCATAGGTTATAACGTCGTCCTTTGGTCCAACATATACAAAAACATTCTCTTTGGTATTTGTATCATATTCCACATAACCATCTTTTGGGTTCATGATGACCGATCTAGCAACTGGCAAGTCTGTAGATTTTATTTCAAGAGGCAGCTGTAAAAAAATCTTTTCATTAATGCCGCCATACTCTTGGTTCAGCCCTCTTGATGGTCTAATAAGAGTGAACTTGACCCTTCCATTTGTTATCTTAACCAATCCACTTCCTTTTCTTTCGTGCACCATCTCAGGTATTTTGTTTTCTGCATCCCTATTGAATATCTCGATTGTGTTTTCACCATTGATCTCAAAATCAACCCTAAATCTTTCTTGTGACCTTAATGCAAACACCCTTGAGCTAAAAATTTTGTTTCCTTCTAAGAGCTTAATGATTACTTGATTTTCTGACAAAATCCTTGTTTTAATGTATTTATCTTGAATTACTACATAGCTTCCTTTGTAATTAGGATCATCATTTTTTTTAATAAGCACCGGAGCCATTGGGGCGTTTATCAAAACATTATTAGTCCTCAACTCAGACCACTGGTCTAGAAGGTAATCACTGCCCAAAAATGTTAATCTTCCTTTAAGTTGGTTTCCATCAACTATGCAATTAGCAATAACACAATTAATCTCCCCCGACTTGTATATAGAAGCAATTGGAAATTTGTTGTCTTTACTATAGCTACTAATGACATGTGTGCCATATTGGAATGGCCTCATCTCAGTAGTATATACTTTTATAGTGCCCATGTTATAGATTACCCTAGCACCTTCTGGAAGTTTTGATGCAAGCATTTCTTTGTTAAATATATATGTGCCACCCCCCTTGCCAACTGTAAAATCCGCTGTCAGGACTTCACCTTTATTTGATAATTTTATATAGCTCCCACTTTCGCTTTTCGCTATATTTTCAAAACTAAATACAGTACCCTCCTTTTTTATCTCAAATCTTCCATTATCTTGGTTGAAATTTACTGTTGTGCTCGCTCCATCCGGACTTTTAATCAATGTGACTTTTTCGTAAGAAGCATCATCATTTCTCAAGCCAAACGACTCGCCAATATTTACTGCATCCACATTTAAAGAACCAACTATTAAAATCAAGAATATGAAAACCATCGTAGTCCTCTTCATTTTTAATACCTAATAGCAAACTTAAAGTTATAGTTGCCGAAACCAATTAAACCCAACTCATATCTGTCTCGTAATACATATTCTGGGTCTATTACTGTATA
>JAGVXQ010000057.1 GCA_018303705.1 Candidatus Woesearchaeota archaeon | reverse complement strand
TATAGCTAGAAATCTCATTCTCAATATCTTGCCTAGTAGGCATAGAGATCTTGCCATCAAATAAGTAATAAGGCACGCCAAATATAGAGTTATTTGATAAATCAAAATAACCACCATGTTGGCCAACATAATATACTGCTTCTTCTCCTACTAATTCAATACAATCCAGAAAAAACGCATTTAATCTCTCTACGTCTTTGTTAACCTTATTGCTTTGCAACAATAAACTCTTTGTGCTCCTCTGTCCTGAAATAAAGTATACTAAAACAATAATCAATATAATTACCACACCCAATACCACAAAATTAGTTACTTGTGCTTTTTTGGCCATCAATCCCATCTTTTTAGTACTTTTAATTCAAATTAACTATCCAAATATAAACTTTTCTAAGTATCACTTAAACCCATTCTGAATGGCCCCACTGCACAAGCAAATCAATACCTTTTATTTCTGTTATGTCACATGCCCCGAAGCAGGAACCAAGCCAGACTACAACCCTTGCCTTTGTATTTTTCTCTATGTAATCTGCTATTTCTGCTGCCTTGGGTTTTAAGCCATCAGGCAGTTGTATGCACACAAGCTTGTGTTTATTTTTCTTTATTTCTTTTACAACATTACCAAGTTCCAAATCATAAGATTCCATAATTTTTATATAGAAAGAACCCATATAAACATTTCCATGGGGTTCAGCGAAAGGGTTTATAATGCAACAAAAAAGATTCCTAAGGGAAAGGTTTCAACTTACAAGGATATAGCAAAAATGCTAAACTGCAAAGCGTACCGAGCTGTTGGAAATGCATTGAACAATAATTGCAGTAAAGATGTGCCATGCCACAGGGTAATAAAATCAAATGGTTTTGTTGGTGGTTTTAATCATGGCATAAAAAAGAAGATATTATTGCTTAAAAAAGAAAAGATTAAGGTAAAGAACAGCAGGGTAAATTTGGTCAAGTACCTTTTTAAGTTTTAACTTGAGGGTGATAAAAAGGCTTATAAATTTTGTTGAATTGAGTAGATTCCATGAAAGACTTGGATAAGAGTTTGATTGCAATGGTTGAACCATTAAAAGAATATTCCCTGGTTGAAACTGCAAAATGCTTAAAGAGATTTGTTTCATGCCAAGATGAAATGCATGCTGCTGTAATAGAGCTAAAGCCAGATCTGATAGGCATTGTAAGTGGTGTTATCAGTGCCAAAGGCTATTCTTTTGAATTCTTTGATATTGGGCATATTTCTATATTGTTAAGTTACCTTCATGACAAAAGAAACATGGACATACATTATTGCCAGTTGTCTGGGCTTGAAAATCTATTGGTGGATGTTAAACTAAGCATGGAACGAAACAAGCAGACCGGCTTATACCAAATATGCGATGATGAGCATAGAAATGAAGTTGAAAGGATCCTAACCGAATCAGGCTATAGAATTCTGCCTAATCAAAGATAGATTTAGTTAGTACCTCAATTCTTAATCTCTTCTCACTATCGTTTATGTTTCCTGCTTTTACATCTTCTTCTGCTATTCTTTTTAAGGCCCACATGATGTTTCTTAAAGGAACCTCATATGAATTGAGGCTTCCAGCCAGTATCCTAAAGCGTGCACCATTGTATTCAACATTAACATCATGGTTCCCAATGAATTTGTCCAATACTTTGAATCCGGTTATGTTTTTTTCCATGGCAGGCAATGCCTTTCTAGTATCATATACATCCTTTCTTGTAAGCTTAACTGTATCTTCGTTTTTGTATCTCAAGTACTTGTTTTTTGGTGGCACAAATCCCATATAATCTGGATCCCATTCACTCAGAAATTTGTCTGCGTAAGTTGCAACTGCGCTTTCTTCTAGTTTGCCAACTATGTCTCTTTGCATGTAAGCTGCTTTAAAGTAGCCGTTTTTTCTTAACTCTTCCTGCAATATGTGCTTTAATTCATTGTCTGAACTGAATTCTTGCCTTAGTTCTCCTAATACCTCTTCTGCGCTTTTTGCTGATACATTATGCCCCAATTCACGAGATAAGACATAGCTCGTGTCAACAAACCTCACTACATACCTATTGTCTTCCACTAGCAATCTTGCTACCTTGCCTTCCAAATCAGGTTGTTCTTTGCTTATATCACTTGAATTGCCTGGAAGCAATAATATTCCAGAGATTAGCGACAAGATGCCAGCAATGAAACCAATGGATGGAATTATTGCAGTGCCTATTGCAGCGCCAGTAATAGTCGCATCAGGGCTTAATATGAGGAGTAAACCGAAAACAAGCAAAAAAATTGATAACAACCAGGCAAATTCTCTTTTTTGCATAGTTTAATTGCATACTAATCAAATATATAAATTATGACTAACATAAAAAATATCTGCTCACCACTAAAAAATAAAATAAACATTTAAAAAGAAAAGGGCAATTTCCAGTTTATGCCAATAGAAAAAAGCAGTGACATAAGCAAGACTATAAGCGAGACAGTAGCAAGGTTGGCGCATGACATTGGCGCTGATGTCATATTGTTCATTACAAAGGAAGAGGAAGATGAAGCTGTTCTAGAAGAAACATTCTCGCTTAATGTAAAAGGAATAATATTCAAGAGGAATGATGACAAGATGTTCTACAGGTTCGAGGATTACAATACAACAATACTGAAGGCTGTAGACGGGGGATTGATGCCATTGAAGGAGCTTCTTAGGGAGCTCGTGGTAAAAAAGATATTGAACATAGGTCATAAGGTTGTTTGCGTAACAGATGAGAGCATCGGAGCCGGATATACAGGGCTTATATTCATATTTGAGGTTGACAAGGTATTCTTCAAAGTGTCAACACAGAAGCTTACTGAAGGAATAGACCCATTGGTTTTTGACAGCGTGCTTAACATAGCTATTGACATAGCGAAAGAAGGCCGAGAAGGCAAGAAAATAGGGACTGCTTTTGTAATAGGCGACAAAGGAAACACATTAAAGCACACAAAACAGATGATATTCAATCCTTTTGCTGGATATCCTGAAGAGCTTAGGAAGATACAAGATCCTAGCCTAAAGGAGACTGTTAAAGAATTCTCACAGCTTGATGGTGCTTTCATAATAGACAAGGATGGCACAATACTTACTGCAGGTGCTTACATCAACATTGCTGACCCAGAGCTTGAGCTTGCACACGGCTTGGGAACAAGGCATAGAAGCTGCGCTAGCATAACAAAGCATGCAGATGATACAATAGCTATAGTTGTTTCTGAAAGCGGTGGTGTCATAAGGATATTCAAGAAGGGCAAGGTAGTAACTAAGCTTACTTATTAGGTTCAGATCCGAGCCGTGGCGATATGTATTGTTTGTAGACAAAAAAATAGAAATGTTTATATATGTAGTCACCTATTATAAATTACATGTATATCGAAAAAAGAAAATCTCTAGGCAATATAAAGTACTACATTGCACATTCTTTTAGAGAAGGAAATAAGATCAATAAAATAAGGAAATATTTAGGATTAAATCTGAATAAAGAATTGCTAGAGGAAAGGAAAGAAATTGCAAAAAAATTAATACTTGATGAAATAAATCAATATAATCTAATTCAAGATCCGATAAAAATAGAATTACCAGAAAAGGAAATCAAATTTGTCAAAGCTATAGAAAAAAAAGAGAAGTTAAGAATTTTCCACTTATCAGAAGAACAGTGGCAAGTATTTTCTGAGTTGTTTACTTATAATACGAATGCTATAGAAGGAAGCGAATTGGATAGTGTAGAAGTAAGGGATATACTTGAAAAGGATAAGTGGCCAAAAAAATCAAAAGAAGATATTGCAGAGGCTTATGGTGTTGATGAAGCTATAAAATTTATAAGAAAGGCTAGCGATCATTTATCATTGGAACTAATAAAAAAATTGCATAAAATTGTTTTTAAGAATTCTAAGGAATTTGCAGGTAATTTTAGGATAAAGGGTGAAGAGGTTGCTGTTAGAGATAGCTTGGGTAATATTGCTCATATGGGCTCCCCCCAATCCAGAGTTGTTTCCTTATTGAAAGAATTAATAAGGTGGTATAGCCAAAATAAAGAAAAATATCCTGCATTAATTCTTGCGGCTGTTGTCCATAATCAATTTGAAAATATTCATCCATTTAGAGATGGCAATGGCAGGGTTGGTAGGTTATTGTTGAATAATATACTAATAAAGAACGGGCTCCCCCCAATTAACATCGATTTCAAAAACAGGGCAGAATACTATAGATCTCTTCAAACTTACCAAAAAGAACATAACTTAAAACCAACAATAGATTTATTGTTAAAGGAATATAAATTGTTAAAAAAAAGATTCAAATAGGTGCCTACAATATCTAGCTTTGTGGTCACCATTACTTAAAGAATGAGAAAAACTACAGAAAGATAGAGCTTTGGAAACTAAATATGATAAATATGAGCCGTGGCAAAAAATCATAAGTGGCTTTCATTCCAGTTTGGGTAGATACCCCATAGCTTGCTGTGATTGGGATAGCTTTTTGCATGTTACAATTTACTCTTTGATTTGTATGATTGCACGATAATCTCGTAATTTCTAAAACATTTTATATCGTTGGGATAGTTGATCAATGGATAATTTTTACCTTATATATCCACCCTTCTGCAGGTCCCACAGCCTTTTGTACAATCCATCTTGGCCAACTAAAGTTTCATGCTTTCCTGCCTGTGCTATTCTGCCCTTGTCCATTACAACAATTATGTCTGAGTTTATTATCGTTGAAATCCTGTGGGCTATTATTATTACTGTTTTTCCCTCCATCTCAAATTCAGTCTTTGAATCCAGTGATGATGTTGCTTCATCCAATACCAATATTTTCTTGTCAGCCAGCAATGCCCTTGCTATAGAGACCCTCTGCTTCTCTCCACCAGAAAGCTTTATCCCTCTCTCGCCTA
Organism: Candidatus Woesearchaeota archaeon; assembly: GCA_018303705.1. Classification (GTDB taxonomy): domain Archaea; phylum Nanobdellota; class Nanobdellia; order SCGC-AAA011-G17; family JACPNG01; genus JAGVXQ01. Next base: position 5,648 of record JAGVXQ010000057.1, on the reverse strand, counting down.
CGATTGTCTTTTCCCCGTTTGGAAACTTGCTTATTATCTTGTCAAGCTGCGCAAACTTCATAGCCATGAATACTTCTCCCTTCCTTGCATCAGGCCTTGAAAATGCTATATTGTTGTAGATTGTGTCATCAAAAAGCATGCATTCCTGCGGCACTATGCTAAGCTCGCTTCTCAATGATTCTTGCTTGTATTTCTTTATGTCCTTGTAGTCTATCAGAATATTCCCTCTTTCAACGTCATAAAGCCTGAACAGCAGCTTTACCAATGTGCTTTTTCCGCATCCTGAATGCCCAACAAAAGCAACCTTTTTTCCTTTTGGTATTTTCAGGCTGAAATTTTGGAATATTCTCCTTTTGCCATAGCTGAATGATAAGTTCCTAAACTCTATTGCACCATTCCTTACATTCATTTCTTTTGCATTGGCAACGTCTTTTACTTCATTCTGTACCTTCGCGTACTGGAACAGTGGTTCAAAATCCACCATCGCCTTGTAAAAATTCCTTATGCCATACACAAAGCCAAACAAGTTGCCGAATACGCTTACATACGTTGTGTATATGAATACCAGTATGCCTAGGCTGATGATCCCATTCATGAATTTAAGCACAGAGAAATAAACAAGCATGAATGTTCCTATTCCCAATATAAAAGTCTGCCCAAAATCAAGCCACCTGAAGTAATTCCAGTTCCTTAAAACAGCCTCCCTTGTAAGTTCGTTCAGCCTTGCATACCTATTTTTTATTGCTGCTTCCTTTCCAAAATACTTTATTGATTCTATGTTGGTAAATATGTCTCCTATGTTTGCTTTTTCTATGTCCTCAGCATCATTTGCAACAGCATTGGACTCCTGCTGCAGCTCGTTTATCAAAAGGTTGTAAAGCAAAAAGCATAAGACAACTATAAATGTTATAATGGCAGAAAGCCTGTCGAAGTAAAGCAAGGATGCCCCAACAAAAATAAGCTGGAAAAGCATTGGCGCGAAATTAAAAAAGATCACGTCACTCATCCTTTCCACAGCGCCTCCACCCCTCACAAGCCGGCTTATCAATGACCCTGTTTTATGCATAGTATGGAACCCATATGAGAGTCCAATGATGTGGCTGAAAAATTTCTTTTTTAAATCCAAAATCATCCTGCTTTCAAGTATGTTCACGAAATGCAGCTGAAACCACTTGTTTAATGCCTTGAATGCTAGCAATGCAAGGAAAATCACTGCTACAATACTAAGAATCCTTGCATATTCATCAGATGCTATAGCATTGCTCGCAAATTCAGTCCCCCTATCAACAATTATCTTGAACAAGAACTTGTCAACCAAATATGATGCTTCTCCAAGGAATATGATCAAGAGCAGAACAAAAAATATAGGGTTATACTTCTTTAAGAACTCATGATACATTCTAAGGTTGCTTCTGAAGTTTATTTTCTCTTTCCTCTTTATGTTCTGTGCCATTTTAGATTATTAAAAGATTTCAAGGTAATATGTACATTGCAGGATACAATAAGGTTTATATATTCAATTCAGTTTAAAAAGTTTGAGGTGATAAAATTTTGAACGTAATATGGTTCAAAGACATAGAAAAAGAGGACATAGCCCTTGTCGGTGGTAAAGGTGTCAATCTTGGAATAATGTACAATTATGGCCTGCCTGTTCCTCCTGGCTTTGTGGTTACTGCTTCTGCATTCAAAAGGTTCATAGATTCAAATAACATTGCACAAAAAATATATGGCCTTCTGGACAATCTTGACGTTGAAGACAGCGCAACATTGCAAAAAACAGCAAAGGAAGTTCAGGACACTATTCGACTTGCCATATGTAGCTGTCAGGTCCAGTGCCACTGCTGAAGACATTCCTGAAGCATCTTTCGCAGGGCAGCAAGAGACATACCTTAACATAAAAGGAACAAACAACGTTCTTAAGGCAGTGCAAAAATGCTGGGCATCGCTGTATACTGCAAGAGCCATTTATTACAGGGTCAAGAATAATTTTCATCATGAGTCAGTTTACATAGCAGTTGTTGTGCAAAAACAGATACAAAGCCAGAAATCAGGGGTTATTTTTACTGTGAATCCTGCGACAAATGATGATGCAGAAATAGTTATTGAAACCGGCTTTGGCCTTGGTGAGGCAGTTGTATCTGGCTCTATAATGCCTGATGAATATATATTGGACAAGGGAACCTTGAGGCTAAGAAACAAGGTAATAAACAAGCAGGACTGGCTTTTCACCCTTGACAATAATCTTGGCTACACAGTCAGAAGAAACATACCTGAAGACAAGAGATCAGAGCAGAAGCTAAGTGAATTCGAGATAAAGAAGCTTGGAGAACTTGCAGTAAAAATAGAAAACCACTATGGTTCTGCTCAGGACATAGAGTATGCAATAGAGGGCCCAAACATCTACATAGTACAGTCAAGGCCTGTTACTACATTAAAAAAATCTTTAAGTGCACAGAAAAATGAAGATATATCCTCGGAGCCAATATTAAAGGGCCTTGGCGCTTCTCCAGGAATTGCAAAAGGCCCTGTCAAGATTGTTCTTAACGTAAATGACTTGCCTAATATTAAGAAAGGCGATATTCTGGTTGCAAAGCAAACAAATCCAGATTACGTTGTTGCAATGAAAAAAGCATTGGCAATAGTTACAGATCAAGGAGGCATTACAGCTCATGCATCGATTGTAAGCCGCGAGCTTGGCATACCTTGCGTGGTCGGAACAACGAATGCAACTTCTATTTTGAAAAACGATGACATTATTACTGTTGATGGCTCTTCTGGCAAGGTTTACAGGGGAGAGATTAACATAAAGCAAGTTGAATCTGAAAAAGAGAGGTATGGGAAATTCGGGCCAATTGAAACTGTTACAGAAGTAAAGGTTAACATAGACCTTCCAGATTTTGCTGAAAAGGCAGCTTCAACAGAGAACGATGGCATAGGACTTTTGAGGCTTGAAATGATGATAGCAAGCAATGGCATACATCCAATCAAGTACATACGCGAAGGCCGAGACAATGAATACATAGAAATGCTTGTCAATAACATTGGTAAGATAGCCTCTTTTTTCAAGGGAAAAACAGTATGGGTCAGGACATCTGATTTTAGGACAGATGAATACACAGACTTGGACGGTTCTGAAAATGAGCCAAAGGAAAGCAACCCAATGCTTGGCTGGCATGGAATAAGAAGGAGCCTTGATGACATTGGCTTGCTGAAGGCAGAATTTACTGCCATAAAGATGCTTCATGATCAGGGATTAACTAACATAGGCGTTATGCTTCCCTTCGTCATAAGCATAGACGAGATAAGGAAGGCGAAGCAGGTAATGACAGAACTAGGCCTGGATCCGTGTGAGAATATAGATTTTGGTGTAATGATAGAAACCCCTGCAGCATGCCAGATAATAAAGGAGATATGCGACGAAGGAATAGACTTTGTGTCATTTGGCACTAACGACCTAACTCAGCTGACTCTTGGCATAGACAGGAACAATGAGCATATAGCAAAGCTTTTCAGCGAGCTTCACCCTGCTGTTTTGAGCCTTATAAAGTCAGTAATAAAGGTATGCAAGGAATACAATGTAGAAACAAGCATATGCGGCCAGGCAGGAAGCAATGAGGAAATGGTTGAATACCTTGTAAAAGTAGGCATAGATTCCATATCAGCAAACATAGATGCTGTTGACAGGATAAGGCATGTTGTTGCAAGGACAGAGAAAAAGCTTCTTCTAGGGTTTGCAAGGCGCGAGTATATGTAATTATCTATAGGGTGTACGGCCCACACACATTTGTCACCTGCACCATTTGGCCTTTCTCTCAACAAGACTAGCTTCCAATTCAAGAACGATGTCTTTTTTTAATTCTCTCTAGCCAGAAATCTCCGTCACTTTAGTGCGTGAGATGAATGGCGTAAAGTATTTCTTTTCGTAAAATAATAAAAAGCATGGCAAGCGAAGCTTGTGCCATGCAATTTCATCATCGATATAGCATGAGCTATGCCTGCCGAAAATAAAAACCTTTCGGAGGAATTTATTAATAACCTATAAGTAGTAACAAATAGAAAGGTTTATAAGGGAGTTAGATATTGAAATATGATATAATAATTATGATTAAGTAGAAAAAAATGGATGAGGAGTGACTGAAAATGGCAGAAACAAAACGTTTGGAAGATAAATTGATGGAAATGGGTATAATTAACGCAATAGCCCATGGAATAAATTCTGTTCAATCAGGGCCTGAAGAAAGGCAGAGATCATATGATTTATTGGCTAGAGTATTAAGCAATGGCGATCCTAAACACTATAAAAATGCATACGGGGACATAAGGGTAAGCCCAGAAGAAGCAATAAGATATGCTAATGATGGCTTGGAAACAAGGAAAACAGATGCAGAACCAGATTATAACGAAGGCAAAAAAAGGATAATAAGCCATGTTCTTTCTGCAATGAATTCTGATGTAGACGGCTCAGAGAGTAAGGCAGAAGCCGCATCAAGGTTATATTCCTATTTCATGAATTTGGTGGAGCCAAAAGAATTGGACCAGGCAACTGCAGATTCATATGCGCAGGAAGATGCTGCCAATGCACTCGGCGTAGGAATGAACTTCACTGCAAGGGGAAGCATTGAAGCATACAAGAAAAAGCATAACAGCGTTCAGGCAAGGCTGTTTGGTGCTAATTTCCTAAAGGACAAAAAGGACAAAAAAGGAAAAGTAATTGGCTGCTATCTCGATGAGTCAAAGGTAACAGATTTCATGGAAGATGTTGTTAATGCAGCAGTATTATACACTAATGCAGAGAACATTGCTGCAGCAAAAAAGAAGGCTAAATCTAAAAAGCCTTAATTTTTTATTTTAGAAAATTTTTCTATTGTGGTTTCAGCCAATTTTCAATGTATTGCCATCTTTCTCATAAGAATTCCAGTCCATTGGAACAATAATGTTTGGTTTGTAAACAGGCCCGTGCCAGTGGCCTAATACCAGCCCGTAATGGTCTAATTTCTTTGTATGCCCGTTTGTAGGATAATCAATATCATGCCACCTTTTATTTACCTGCTCAAAAGACAAATATGTTCTGACAGCGCATACAGGGTCTTCAAAAATTATCCTGTCTTTACCATAACCTATTGCAGCTACATAATGTCCTGCATGCCAATAATGGTTTAGGTCCTTTTTGCCTGTCTCGCAGCTGGGCCAAGCTTGTATTGCCATGATAACAGGTTTTTTATCATCAATCCATCCAATAATACCTTCCAAATCCATTTCTCCATCATGAAGAATTTCCAATCCAAATCTTTTTGCTGCCCTTTTGAAACCGCCTATTGGCGTGCCAGTTCTTAACGTGGTCTTCATCATATCTGATAAGTCATTTACCCTGATATCGATGCCATAATAAGCTAGAACAGCAGACATAATAACCGGGCCGCATTCATTGTCCCTTGGTTGTTTGCATGATGGAAAATTCCTTATTAATTTCATTTCAGTTCGGCTCGGATACCCCCTTGTCTTGCATTGGGGGGGAGAGCCGCCTCCTTTACTTTAAAACTATGAGACAACCAAGAAATATGCGTTCTTCCAATTCTTTTGTTTTCAGAATTTCTAATCCAATAATTGTTTTTAGTTCCGCCAACAATCTGTCCAGACTCACAAATAGC
>JAGVXQ010000055.1 GCA_018303705.1 Candidatus Woesearchaeota archaeon | reverse complement strand
CATGTTGTTATTTAGAAAAGGGCTCGTTTAAATCTTTTTTGCTTCAAAAATTTGCAAGAAACATGCTGATCTAATGAGAACATCAAATAAATATTCAAAAAAAAAGAAAGAGTTATAAATGTTTCTTACTAATGTTTGTGCATGAACATTCTAGTAGCAAGCTTGTCCACAGGTAAGGGGACTTGGGGCCACGTAAGCCAGGTAATAAAGAACGAAAGCTGGGACAAGATAATATTAGTAAGCAATGAATTTGGAAAAGAAAACTACAAGCCAGAGAAGGCTGTTGAATATGTTATAGTTGACCAAATGTCTGGAATAAAGGACATAAGGGACAGGATTTATAATGAGCTGAAAGAGAAGATAAATGACCTTGGTGATGTTGCCCTGAACATTGTATCTGGAGAGGGAAAGGAGCACATGGCTATGATAGCAGCATTGCTCAAGCTTGGATTCGGCATAAGGCTTGTGGCAGCTACAAAGGATGGAATAGAGGAAATATAAGATGGAAAAAATAGAAAACGAAAAATGCCCTTTCTGCAAGAAGAGAACATTGACATTGGCAGAGGATGAGCAGGACATTCCTTATTTTGGCAAAGTTTACATTTTTTCGATGGCATGCTCAAACTGCAATTACAAGAAGGCTGATGTGGAATCTGCTGACAGAAAAGAGCCATGCAAGATAACATTCGAGATAAACAATGCTAAGGACATGCAAGTCAGGGTTGTCAAGTCATCAGAGGCAACTATAAAATTTCCCCAGCTGAAGATGAGTGTAACTCCTGGCACTGGATCAGAGGGATATGTTTCAAATGTAGAGGGAGTGATATACAGGTTCAAGAAAGTTATAGAGGACGAAAGGGATGCGGCAGATGATGATGAAACAAGGGATAATGCAAAGAAGCTGCTTAAAAGGTTGTGGAAGGTTGAGCTTGGAGAGATGCCATTGAAGATGATAATAGAAGATCCATCTGGAAACTCAGCAGTAATATCAGAAAAAGCAACTATGACAAAACTATGAATTTCTGTGATTTTTTGCCATGAAATTAATGTTTATACCAGCAAAGCTGAAAACAGCAATAAATTTTGACAATATAAATATTCCTGGAAAAGTAGGGGTTGTGGCAACAATACAATATGTTGACAGTGTAAAGAAACTTTGCAATGGCAACTTCATATTCGGCGGGCAGATACTTGGGTGCGATACCAGGAATGCTGCAAGGATTGCAAAAAAGGCCGATTCTTACCTGTATGTTGGCACAGGGAAATTTCATGCAATAGGATTGGCTTTAAGCACAGACAAGGATGTTTATTCCTTAAACCCTTCATCAGGAGAATTTTCCAAAATTAAAAGCAAGGAAATAATGGAATACAGGAATAGAAAAAAGGTAGCAATGCTTAAATTCCTGAATGCAGACAATGTAGGGCTGCTTGTCACATTGAAAAAAGGACAATACACTCCAGGCAAGTACAGCAATATAAATGATAAACTGGCACTGGCAGAGAAATTAAAAAGAAAATTCCCCAAAAAGAAATTTTATGTATTCATTTTTGACACTCTAAGGAGAGAGGACCTAGATGATTTTAACTGGATAAAAACATGGGTCAACATGGCATGCCCGAGACTGGCTGGTGATTATGATGGCATTGTGAATTTTGAAGATGCCATCAAAGTGAATAGCAATTAAAATTTTTTAAAGAATAAAACATCAAATTTAAAAATCGCATGCAACAGATAAAAATATAAATGATTTATGCAATAATATTCACATGCCAAAAAAGAAAACTGTTTCAAAAGATTCCCCTTTGAGCGAGATAACACTGAGAAGATACGAGAAACCATATGACCTTGAGAGAAGAAACCTGATAAAAAAGCTGTGCTTGTCTCTTGGCTTGCTTCAACCAGGGGATTCAAGGGATGTAATAGTTGACGTTTTAACTGTGCTTCTTGATGCAAGAAACAAAAAGGAATTCGTGTCATCCGAAGAGGTTGTCAGTAGGGTAATAGAATTCAGAAAAAAGGAAAGCCTGCCCTTGAAGGGAATAGCATCATCAAACATAAGAAGGCAGCTGAAGAGGCTCAAGGACATTTTCATCATAGAATGCATAGCAAACCAGTACAGGATAAATGAGTTTGACACGCTTGACAACATATTCAGGGAAAAGATAGAGAGGATTTACCTTGACAACATAAGGGAAAGGGTAAGGGAATACATGGATGCAGTAAAATAGAATTTACCTGCTATGAACAACATTGACTTTCTTACAATACATGTTTACAGGGCAAACGCTGCAAAATGGAGATATTGGCACACAGATGTTCTGGCCGAAAGAAACAAACAAACGGTTAAGGTCAAACCAATAATCATTGGTTAACAATTTCATCAAGGCAAGCTCGGTTTCTTCAGGTTTTTTTGTTTTAACCCATCCAAGCCTGTTGCTTATCCTATGTACATGGGTATCTACAGGTATGCACTCTATCTTTTTGAAGCCATACATCATTGTTATGCATGCTGTCTTGCGGCCAACGCCCTTTAGCTTCATCAGCTTATTAATGCTATCAGGAACATTGCCTTTGTAATCTGTTATTATGACATCGCAGATATCTTTTATGTTATTGGCTTTTGTTCTGTAGAATCCAACCGGATAGATAAGTTTTGAAATTGTTCTTGCATTTAGCTTTGACATCTTGTAAGGATTGCTTGCTTTTTGAAACAGCCTTCGTGATGCAGCTATTGTTGTTGAATCTTTTGTCCTCAAACTAAGGATGCATGAGATTAAAACCTTGAAAGTGGTGTTTATTTCAGAGAGGCTTGCAGAAGGGATAGTGTTGAATCTTGTTTTCCTAAGTATGTTAATGACTTTTGTTGTTTGAATCATCAATTATTATTATGTTTCCACGGCCTTTTTTAATCTTTTTAACCTTGCTTTCATGCTCTAGTTCTGCTATTACCAATGAAACCTTTGCCTCTGAAAGAGAAATTTCTTTTCTTATATCCTTTTGAGTAGTCCTATTGCCTTGCTTTTTGATGATATCAAGTATCTTTTGCTTGTCATCTACAAGGCTTTCATTTTCCACAGGATTAATTTGCGTGTTTGCATGCTTTTTTTTCCTTATATAATAGAGAAGCAATACCAGGGATGATATCGCTATCAATGCTATAAATGCAATCATGTATGGAAGATAATTTGATTTTTCTGGCTGAATGTCTATGTTGATGTCTTCTGTTATGTCTTCATCCAATAAAGGAAACAAGAATAGGTCAAGGTTGTAAATCCCATCATCTGCTATGGTTATATTTTCTGCTGCAAGATTGTCATTGTACTTTGCTGTTATCATGTATGAACCCTTTGGCAGGCTCAAAGAGTACTTGCCATCTTGGGACACATACCTTTGCTGAGGTATTGAGTTGACCTCAACTATACTCTTATCCACTGGATTCAGGGAAAGATCATAGACTATGCCTTGTATTGTGGCTGCGCTAGCGATATTTATGGCTAGCAGCAACATAAACAGTATACGCTTAAACATGCCTTATTTTGGGGTATAGTTATATAAAAATGTTACTAAAGAGAAAAACAAGGCCAAATCAGCTCCCTTTAAGCATGATAAAGCATTGTAAAGTTTTATTTTAAGCATTATAAAAGCATACTTATAAACAATGATGGCTTTAGGACTTAAAATTATAATCAAAATTTGGAGGCTTAAGAAAATGAGAAAATTGATTGCGGTTATTGTGTTGCTAATGTTTTTGGCAAGCAACTTTGCGGTTGCCATCGCTGAAAATGAGGGCAGTGGAAATGGAACATCTTCAGGCAATATGGAGTCAGATGATGACTCTGATGATGCAAATGATGATGATTCTGACGAAGACGACGATTCTGATGATGATTCTGATGAAACGAATAATACAAAGAATGTAAGGAAAATTAAGATTAAGGAAAGGGTAGAGATACTGAAAGACAAGACTGAGGACAAATACAACAGATGCATGATGGCTTGCAAGGGCAACCAAGGAGAGGATTGCAATGTAAGATGCAGAGGATTGATAAAAAGCGCAGAGAAGATAAGTAACATACAGGAAAAGCTTGGCAACATAAGAGCTGAGAGAATAGAAATACTAAAAGACGCAAATAGATCTTCTTTAAGCGAAGATGACCTAGAGAAACTTGTACAGCTTGACAGGGCAAGGCTGAAAGAATTGGCAAAGCTTAGTGATGAGAAGCTAAAGGGAGAGCTCAAGAGATTGAAGCTTGTCAAGGTAAAGGAAGAAAACCTTGCTAAGAGAAGAATAATAGCAGAGGAAAAACTAAAGGACTGGAAGAATGCTTTTGAAAAAGCAAAAGAGAAGTTCAAGGAAAACAATGAACTATACAAAGAAAAGAAAGAAACCTTTAATGAGGTTAAAGAAAAACTAAAGGCCTGCAAGGACCAGGATACTGAGGAATGCAAGAAATTGAATGAAGAGGCATTGAGCAGAGGAAAAGAATTTTTGCTTAAGACTGCTGATTTGGCAATAGAACACCTGAACAAGATAAAGGCAAAAGCAGAATCTTCGGACACTCTTACCGAGGAAGAAGTTAAGGAAATATCAGAGAAAATTGACAACGCCATAAAAGAGCTGGAAGATGCAAAGGCAAAGGTTTCAGGGGCAACAAGCAAAGAAGAGCTCCAGGATGCTGCCAAGGCAATAAACAATGCATGGAAGAGAATAAAGTACAATTCAATGGAATATGCCGTTAGAATAGTGAATGCAAGAGTCGGTGAGATAATAAAGAGGTCTGAAAACCTTGAAAGGAAGATGCAATGCGCTGTTGAGCAAATGGGCGAGCAGAACGCTTCAACTGATGAAGTCAACAGCCTTATAGACGAGTTCAGCGGGAAGATAGGCTCTGCAAGGGACAAATATGACAATGCAAAAGAACTGCTGAAGCAAGCAAGAGAAATAAAGGCCAATGGAGATTCAAGCGATGAAGAAGATGCAAAGGTAAAAGATCTTGTTGAGAAGGCTAAACAGCAATTCAGCGAGGCACACAACGACTTAAAGGAAGCGCACGAACTGCTT
>JAGVXQ010000038.1 GCA_018303705.1 Candidatus Woesearchaeota archaeon | reverse complement strand
ATTTCATACTGACTATTATGCTTTTTTCCTTTATCTCAACCCTTGTCTTTGGCCTCTTGTAGCTTATTTCTCCAGTAAATTCACTAAAGTCGCCTGTGCACTTAACCATGTTTTCATCGATATATTTTGCAATCTCATTCTCCATTGACATTACAGTTGGTATGTTAAGCCTCTGCACATTGTTGCCCTCATCATAAAACCAATATGCAGTTTCCAGCCCTGGTAAGACTGTAATCCTGTTAGGCATAGGATTCGCTAAATTTATAGGGATTTCATTCTCAGGCAGGCTTATGTATCCACCGTGCATCCCAAGCTGGTTCGATGCATCATCAGCAAGAACATTCATGCAATCAGCAATATTCTCCTTTATGGAAGCTATCTCTGCCTGCACATTGCTTTTGGCTATCTCTTTCTCCCCAAGTTTTTCCATTATAAAACCCCTATAATAGATTCCAATGAAAAGCAATGCAGCAATTATGATTCCAATGACAAAGAATGCTGTTACCTGCCCTTTTTTGCTGCTAATAACATCTTTATAGCTCATTTTCCCCTCGCCATTACAAGCTTTGAGCCGCCAAGTTTCTTTATGCTGACAATGCCCTTCTTTTCCATCGAGGCTATCATGTCAGAAACAGTTGTGTTTTTTATGCCAAAATGCTTGGCAATCATGCTGAAGTTCACTAAATTGTTCTTCTTTTTGATAAAATCTGTTAATTCGCCTTCCGTTGGAAACATAAGCCTTTTTAACCTCTTTTTTACTTAAAAAAGGCATTTAAACCTTTTTTAATGATTTTAAACTTATTTAAAACTTAGTTAAAATTTTAATATATCGAACATATATATAAATACTCGCAAAAAAGAGGCTTTGTAGAATAACTCACCTAAAAAGCCAAATTGCAGAATAACCTCAAAAATGAAGAATAACTATCTATAGGTGCGGACGTTAATAATAGTAAACTTGAATGAAGTCCAAGTATGCTTTATGGATGTAAAACGCTAAAATGCAACATTTCCACCAGTCTAGGACTAGTGGAAATGTTGCATTATATAGGTTCAAAAAAAAAACCATTAAAGTTTTTTTGGCTACCATAATATTTCGCCACCCCGCTAAAAAGATAAGATCTGACCTAATTCTTAATATGTTAAAATAAATGGGCCCAGCAGGATTCGAACCTGCGATATTGGCGTTGTATCAATTTCGCCACGTCAAGGCGACATCATAGCCGCTAGACCATGGGCCCAATCGCTTGATCTAAAACTCATTGCATCTATTATAAATATTTCGCTGATGGTGGCTCTGTCCTAAATAATGCCTTATCCGGCTTGAGTGCAGAAGAACATAATAATACTGGAGATAAGATATGATTCTAGAGGTGAAAACCATTCCAACACATATGCAGGATTAAAGGAAATTGCAATACTTCGCCAAACAAGTTATTATCAAGCCATGAAAACTCAAAAAAAGGCACTGGACAAGATTGTTAATTACTCGAATCATGGCAGGCATTCACGTGGAAATTGATAAAAAAAGCCTCTGGCCAGATTTGAACTGGCGACCTGCTGATTACAAGTCAGCTGCTCTACCAGGCTGAGCCACAGAGGCATAATCCGAATTAAAAAAACTCTTCTTTTTTAATGTTATGGATTGCTTAAAAATAGTCATAGTTAAATTTATATACACGGATATCCCTATATATCTTGGTGGTTATCAATTGTTTATTTACGCGCAGCCCGCCTTGGAAAAATTAGACGCATTAGGCATATTAAAATCAGATGTAGAAAATGCAGTTAAAAAAGGAAGCAAATGGAAAGAAGATAAATGCGAAAAATGGCATGCTCAAATGGCAGGCATTGAAATTGTGTTCATTAAAGAAGACCAAAATTTTATTATAATAACATCTTATCTTGCAGGGAGGAAAAAATGAAATGCATCATGTGCAATGGCAAAACGATGAGTAAAACAGTGGAACATAAAGAGTTCGGAGTTTCATTGGGCAGTTTTCCTGCATCAGTGTGTGAAAAATGCAGCGAAATATACTTCGATGAAAAAACAGCAGAAACGATACAAAAAAAATCACAAGAGCTAGGATTGTTCGGCCTGGCAAAAAAAGTAAAAGTGGCAGAAATAGGCAATAGTATAGCGATAAGGATACCAAAAAGCATAGGGACATTCTTAAACCTAAAGAAGGGTGCAGAAGTCACAATATTTCCAGAAACAAAACACGACATACGCATACATGTTTAACAAACCAATTGTAAATTATTAAGATAAACGAAAGTTATACATATTAGTAACTTACGTTGATCCTGCAGAATATAATACTAAAACACATCTAAACTTTTTCCATAGAAAATTCAAAAGCTTTAAAAATTTATACATCTTATATTGCCATATGATCTCGAACTGGATAAAAACAATTGTACTTTTAGGCATATTGAGTGCTATCTTGATCTGGATAGGCAGCCTTTTCGGGTTTAACGGCCTGCTTGCAGGGTTGATAGTTGCATTGTTCATTAACTTGCTTAGCTTTCTGTTCTCCCACAAGATTGTCTTGTTCATGTATAGAGCAAAAGAGGCAAAAATATCAGAGCACAAGGACCTGCATTCCATGGTCGAGGAAATTGCAAGTCAGGCAAAAATACCAAAACCAAAAGTTTACATAATAAAATCAGAAACGCCTAATGCATTTGCAACAGGCCCAAGCTACAGCAAGGCATGCATAGCAGTAACAACAGGCATAATGAAATTGTTGTCAAAAGACGAGCTAAAAGGCGTTATAGCCCATGAAATCTCCCATGTAAAAAACCGAGATACTTTAATAATGACTATAGCATCTGTCATAGCAAGCATAATAACATTTGCTGCAAGGTTCGCAGGCATGTTTGGCTCAAGCAATTCAGAAGACAACAGAGGAAATGCATTGACATTGCTTCTTTTGATGATATTAACACCGATAGTCGCTATAATAATCCAGCTGGCAATTTCAAGAGCGAGAGAATACCTTGCAGATGAGTCAGCTGCACACATAACAAGGAAGCCAAGTTACTTAGCCCATGCTCTTGCAAAACTTGAAGCAGGCAACAAAGTACATCCAATAAGCGCTGAAAACAGTGCTACTGCATCATTGTTCATAGTAAATCCATTAAGCGGCTCCTCATTGCTTTCATTGTTCTCTACGCATCCGCCGATAAAGGAAAGGATAAAAAAACTAAATGAATTAAGGGTTTAAAAACTTTGTTGGCAAAACCCGGAAGTCTTGCGGATTTTTTTGTTTTTTTTTGAATTTCCATAGCAAGCTATGAGGTATTCACCCGAACAGGAATAAAAACATTTAAATATTACTTCACAACTATTTATGTGTATGAATATTAGTAAGGATGATATATTAAAGGTAAATGTGGGTTTTGAGGGGAATTTAAGAAGTGGTTCAAGCTTAGATTTTGCTCTGGCTATGCAAAAAAATAGAAAAATTGGAGAATACAAAAAAGTTGCATACTTATTAAGGGCAATATTAGTAGACCATCCTTTTTCAGATGGCAATAAAAGAACTGCAACATTTATTGTGCTTAAATTTGCAGAAGATCATAAAAAACAAGTTAATATGGATAGGCTAATACACTACTTAATCTCAATTGCTAAAAAGAATATTATAGAAATAAAGAATATAGAATGGAGGATAAAAAATGCAATCGAATGAAATACAAAAGATCTTGAAGAAATACAAGTATGTATTTGATGCTCTGGAGAATTATGACAAAACAAGAGAATTGCCATTTCAAAAAAAAAGGATAGATATAAGCTTATCAATTAAGACCATTAACAAACTAAAAGAATTAAAAGAAAAAACCAACAAGTCTATTTCACGAATAATTGAAGAAAAAGTATGTCCTTAGGAATTTAAGTATTCAATCTCTTCATCGCTCAATTCCTTGATAGGGTTGTTTCTCAGTATTATCTTGTAGTATCCAAAGTCTTTTATGGCCTTCTTGTTTGACATGTTTGCATGCATTGCTATTTTTTCTGCTATGCTTGCCTTTTTCCTGTTCACAAGCCACCACAGTTTCTTGTTGTTCCTTGGCGACCTCGAAGTCTTTCTGTATTCTATGGCTGCTGGATTCTTGCCAGCTTTGGCTAAGCACACTGATGCAAGCAATGATTGTATGTAAACTAAATATCTATAGTGCTGCCATGTAAAAATTCTTCTGTGGAACCTGTCTGCCTTGGATAGCAGCTCAAAACCATTTAACAAAGCCTCATTATTGTATTCATAAGGCATATTTTCTTCCACGGCATATATAAAACATTCCTCATTGTCAAACAATACAGGTCTGACCCCCACCTTTGTTGTATCCACAATGTTATTTTCAAGCTCAAATAATGCCTTCATCACCACACCGAAATTCCTTGATTTAAACACCTTCACGAGCGCATCATCCATATTATCCTTTGACAACCCGACAAGCAATTCAACATTTTCTCTTTTCACTTCATTGTCAACAGTAGATATTCTTAAGTTTATTATGGCCTTCCTTACATCTCCATTGGCTATCATCGACATCTTGCTTAGATCCTTCTCATTATAACATATCTTGCTGCTCTTGCATATGCCTTCAAGAATGCAATAAATATCCTTGTCATTCAGTTTCTTGTATTCCAAAAGGACAAAGTTTTTCTGTATTTCATTCAATTTCTCTGTGTCAGTCATTGTGGCTATTATTGGAAACCTGGACTCTTCTGCTATGTCAATAAATGCCTTCATGCCTCCCCTGTCATTATTTCCGCTTAGTCCATCAATTTCATCAATGAGTATTATCTTTCCCCTGCCTGCCAAAGACATTTGATTGATTGCATTTCCAACTATAGATGTTATTGCTTCCTTGTTCCTGCAATCAGATGCATTTATTTCAACTACTTCGTAGCCGAGATCATTCGCTATTGCATAAATACTCGATGTTTTTCCGGTGCCGCTTGGCCCATAGATCAGCAAAGGCTTTTTATTCCTTCCAGTAACATAGCTTCTCAGTCTGCTGATATCCTGTCCTTTAATGTCTTCCAGTTTCCTCAATTCATGTTCACTCATCATTTCCATAGCCTGTTTGCAGCGAAATAAGCATACATGTTTAAATAGTTTTATGCAAAAAAATATAAATGGACTTATCCCTTTGATTCTATGGAAAATCACTCTAAGCTATTGATGAATGCCTTAAAAAAAACACCTGGCTTTAGTAAAGTAATGTTCGTAATGCTCTATGGGAGCCATGCAGACAACACCCAAAATAAGTTATCAGACATAGATTATGCAATATTCTACAATGGGAACAAAAAAGAAAGGTTCAGGTTCAGGCTAAAAATACTTTCACGGCTGCCTGACAAGTTCGATATACAGATATTTCAGGATCTTCCATTATTTGTCCGCAAAGACATACTAAAAGGAAATCTCCTATATGCAAAAGATGAATCATATGTGTATGATGTTGCCTATGAAACTATGAAAGATTTTGAGCATTTTAAGAAATATTATTATGATTATATAGGCATGGAAGCTATTTCATGAACAAAAAAATAAGAAAGGAGCTTGTAAGATCAAAGATAAGCAAAATTCTTGACACCTTAGAATTTATAGAAAGTAATTTTCCTGAGCATTTTGAAGAGTTCAAGCATTCAAGAATCTTGCGTGATGCAATATACAAAGAAATTGAGTTTTGCATAGAGCTTGTTTTGGATGTTCTTTCTATAATCAACAAGGACCTTAAACTAGGCATACCTGAGGCAGAAGACGATATGATAAACAACCTTGAAAAAAACAGAGTACTCAGCCGTAAAACAATGTCATTATTAAGGGAAATTAAAAAATTCAGGAATATCCTTGTTCACAGGTATGGAGAGATTAATGATGAACAGGCATACGAAACCATAAAAGATGGTCTTGATGATTTCAGCAACATAACAGAAGAAATTGAAAGATTCCTAAAGAAAAATTAGCCAAGGTAACTTTTTCTTGAATTAAAAACAATAAAGTTTGAGGCTTGTAAATATTTCTATTGCTTATAATAATCAAAATGATTATTTTAAGGTGGTAAAATATTCAACATTTAAAGAATTTAATGATGTCTTTCTTGAATTTCGGATAGATTTCGTTTGCTGTTCTCCATATGTAACCCTCTTCAAGCTTCAGCTCTGTTCTTAATACCTTAGTAAAGTAATTCTTTCCATACAAATTTTCTATTACCTTTCTTTGCACAATGAACAAAGGCAAATGCACCCTAAAATGCAGGTTATGCTCACCGTAATTCTTAGAAAGATATCCAATCAACTTTTCAGATTTCTTGTTTTGCACGAATAATATGTGTATAAGCTCGTGCATCAGGACTATACTTGCCCTTTCAAGGTTTTTTTCTACTTTCATGGTCAATGGATGGGATATTGCGTAATCCGCCATGTTCTTCACAACATAGCATATAATATCATTTTTTTTGAACTTCAGGCCAGAAACGCTTTCAATCTCCCCCAATATTCTCTTCTCATCAACCTTCCATGATTTCTCCAAGTCATATATGTAGGATTTAATGGCATCTTTTTGCACATCAGAATAATCACCCATGCTCATTATAGTCAGCATCCTGTCATATGGTGTTGAATACTCAAAATCTATCCTCATTTTTTAATCAAAACAAAGCCGGCCAACAGCGCCTCTATCTGCATATAATCATCAGAGCCCTCAACAAGCCTGAATTCAGCTTCGCCACACCTCTCAATCATTTTAGCTTTTATTTCATCATCAATTTCCATATTTATTATCTCGCCTTGCAATTCCTTTACAACATCAATTCCAGAAAGCCCTTGTTTTATCATTGTTTCAAGCAAAAGTTGCCTTGCCTTAATAAAGTTTTTATTTATCGCCAGATTAAGAATCTCCCTTATCTCTTTTGGTGTTGCTATGCTCACAACCTGGCTTATTGTACTTTTGCTTATCACCTTGCTTATTGCAGCGCAGCTCTGCATTATGTTCTGCACCTTCCTTGCATCCCCTTCAGAAACTTTGTAAAGCAAATCAACAGATTCGTTGTCTACTTTTAAGTTTTCTTTTGAAGCTATCTCATTTATTATGCCTTCAATATGCCTTTTTTCCAATGGCTTGAAATAAAAAACAGCGCACCTGCTCTTTATGGGATCTATGATTTTTGATGGGTAATTGGCTATCAAGCAGAACCTTGTTGTGTTGCTGTATATCTCCATTGTACGCCTTAACGCATGCTGGGCATCCTTGGTCAATGAATCTGCCTCATCAAGTATTATCATCTTATGTATGTTATTCATAGAGATTGTTTTTGCAAAATCCTTTATCTCCCCCCTTATGACATCTATTCCCCTCTGGTCAGAAGCATTTAAGTTCAGTATATTTTTCCTGTAATCCTCTCCATATAGTTCCATTGCAGCTGCCAATGCTAAGGTTGTTTTGCCAACGCCTGCGGGCCCTCCAAAAAGCAGATGAGGTATGTTTTTTGTTTCAACAAAGGCTTTCAGCCTTGCAACAATATGCTCCTGTCCCTTTATGTCTTCAAATCTCCTGGGCCTGTATTTCTCAATCCACAAAGAATTTTCAAGCATAACCTAAACAAATCACCTTGTTATATAAAGCTTTTTAAGACGTGGTCAAATATTTTTGTTAGTCATTCAATTTATATTTTTGTTAGTCATTCAATTTATATTATACTCCGCATCCTATATACTATTATTTTAAATATTATTTAAAGTATTAATTAATATATTATTCTAAATAGAAAATTATATATATACATTAATAGTTTAGATTCTCGAGTTACAGTGGTTAAGATACAAGAATTGCCATCTGGTCAGTATGTTTTGACTATTCCCAAGAGTCTTATCAAGTTTCTTGGCCTAAAAAAAGGTGATAATGTAGAATTCAATTTCATAGATGGAAAAATAGTTTTGAATACCAAAAAAGAGGATGAAAAAACCAAATAAAACCAGAAGAAAAAATGCCTTATGACATAATTATAGGAAGGGACAAAGCAGACAAGGCAATGTTCGGAAAAAAAGGCCTTGTAAACATAGGCAGAAGCTTCGTGAAAATGGGCCAGACAACATCCTTAGCCAATAATATATTGTTGGATGTTGCAAGATCGCATGTTATACTTGTTTCTGGCAAGCGTGGATCAGGCAAGTCGTACTCACTTTCAGTCATAGCAGAAGAAATATCGTTAATGCCTGAAGAAATAAAGGGAAACATGGCTGTGATAATATTTGACACAATGGGCATATTCTGGACCATGAAATTTCCAAACAAAAGGGATGAAAAAATACTAGCAGAATGGAACATGAAACCAAAAGCGATAGATGTCAGCATTTATACCCCTATTGGTTACTATGACGACTACAAAAACCGCGGAATACCAACAGACTATGCATTCGCATTCAAGCCAAGCGAACTAAACGCAGGGGAATGGTGCAATGTTTTTGATGTTAAAATGACAGACCCTGTAGGTGTTCTGATAGAAAAGGTTATTTCTGGGCTGAAAGAATCCAAAAAAAGCTACACAATGAAAGACATAATAAAAAAAGTGCAGCTAGACTCAAAGGCACAGCAATTCGTTAAAGACTCTGCAGAAAATTTTTTCATCGCCGCAAGTTCCTGGGGATTGTTTAGTGACAATGGCATAGAAATCAATGACATTCTAAAGCCAGGCACAGTAAACATAATAGATGTAAGCTGTTACACATCAATATCCGGTGCATGGAGCATAAAAAACCTTGTCATAGGAATGCTCTGCAAGAAAATCATAAACAGCAGGATAAGCATAAGAAAATATGAGGAATTAGAATCCATAGAAACAGAAGGCAAATATTTGGTAGAAGAAAAAAAGAGCGACCTGCCCCTGGTTTGGATTGTCCTTGATGAAGCGCACAGCTCGCTTCCTAAAACAGGCTTTACCCCTGCAACAGATGCACTAGTCCAGTTGTTGCGAGAAGGCAGGCAACCAGGAATAAGCATGCTATTGGCAACACAGCAGCCAGGAAAGATACACAATGATGTTCTTACCCAGTCAGATATAATTATCTCTCACAGGCTTACAGCAAAATTAGACATAACAGCATTGAACAGCATGATGCAAAGCTACCTTACAGCAGACCTTCAAAAGCACATGAATGATATGCCGAAAGAAAGCGGGTCTGCATTGCTACTTGATGACAATTCTGAGCGTATATATCCAATGAAAGTTCACCCTAAGCTAAGCTGGCATGGCGGTGAAACCCCGAGCGCAGTCAAAATTAAAAAAAAGTTGGAGTTCGATCTATAGAAAAGTTTTTAAACATATGTTTAATATTGTAAACATATGTTTAAAGAAATAAACATTTTAAGGCAATTTTTTGAATATCCATCAACTGAGTTTAATATAAGGGAAATTGCAAGAATATTAAATATTGCACCAGCAACAGCAAGCAAAGAACTATCAAAACTAGCAGAGAAAGGTATTTTAATTGAAAGAATGTACAAGAATCTCAAACTATACAAAGCCAATCTCGAAGATGATTATTTTACAGATTTGAAAATATTCTACAATATAAGGAAGATAAAAGATTTAAAATTAATCGAAGAACTTAATAAATTTTATTTAAAACCTACCATAATATTGTTCGGCTCAGCTTCACAAGGATTGGATGCAGAAGACAGCGATTTTGATATTTTAATCATCTCAGAAAATCG
Organism: Candidatus Woesearchaeota archaeon; assembly: GCA_018303705.1. Lineage (GTDB taxonomy): Archaea > Nanobdellota > Nanobdellia > SCGC-AAA011-G17 > JACPNG01 > JAGVXQ01. The sequence goes on along the minus strand of JAGVXQ010000038.1, from coordinate 10,853 downwards.
AAAAATAATAGACTTAAATGCATTCGAAAGGAAATTAAATAGAAGATTGCAATTATTTGTTGTCAATCAGTTAAAGGACATTAACAATAACCATCTAATAAACAGCATATTAAACGGCATTGTAATTCAAGGTGAATTGATATGGAACTAAACGAATGTTACAAGAGAGGTTTTATTAAAAAAACAAAGCCGAGTACTAATTTAATCAAATCATTAATAGAAATGTCTGATATGAAAGAACTGACTGTTAATGAAGCCAAGTTAAATGAAGTAAACATCTCTGTTTATGTTTCAATGGCTTATGATTCCTTACGGGAAGTTTTAGAAGCATTATGCATATCAAAGGGGTACAAAGTAACTTCACATATATGCATAGGAGAACTGCTAAAAACATTAGTTATTGGTTTTAATTTTGTTGATTTTGATAGATTAAGATATATCCGAAATAGTATAAATTATTATGGCACAAAAATAGATTATGATCAAGGAAGAGAGTTAATTAAAAAAATATTTAAAATAAAAAAAGATATAACCAACAACTTTAAATAACATGGAAAGGGATTTCTATTCAAGAAAAGCAAGGCAGGAAGGATATCTCGCAAGGTCAATATACAAGCTAAGGCAGATTAACAGCAAGCATAACATAATAAGCAAGAATTCAGGTGTACTTGACCTAGGTTGCTCTCCAGGAGGATGGGTGCAGTATTGTTCAGAGCTTGGCTGCAGCATAACCGGAATAGATATTAACCCTGTTAAGATAAATGGCAGAAATTTCAAGTTCCGCAAAATTGATGTTCTCAGCGATGATGTTTTCAGCTTGCCAGGGAAATTCGATGCAGTAATCAGCGACATGGCGCCAAAAACAACAGGTATAAAGGACTTGGACCGCGCAAGAAGCTATAATCTGGCTCTTAGGGCATTGGAAATTGCAAAAAATAATCTAAAGCCAAATGGGAATTTTTTAGCCAAGGTATTTCAGGGAGATGAATTCATAAAATTCCTGAATGAATGCAAAAAATATTTCAGTTTTGTGAAATGCGACAAGCCAATGGCATCAAAAAGCAAGAGCATTGAAATGTACATTATCTGCAAAGGGTTAAAAACTAAAAATTAAAGTCCAGTAAGGTTTATATCCTGCTGATATAACATAATTTTATGCTCAGGGGCGCATTAACAGCTTTCCTATTGGTATTTTTCTTAATAGCCATAGCTCTATCATTTAACTTGAGCTATACTGGCAGCATAGTAGGAAATGATTTCAATGCAAAAGAAGCCATTGAAAATCCAGAAAAAACAATAAATGACTACAACCAGGGGTTTGAAAACATTCCAAGTTTCGCAAGGACATTGCTTGGAAACGAGCGCATGAATCTAATTGTAAAAATGGATGATGGCTCTAAAAATCAGTTAGGGTTGGTAACAAAAGAGGGAAAAATCGTAGAATATTCAAGGGAATTGCTGCAAAATGCCACCATTGATGTCATAACCTCAGAGGATGTCATGAACTCAATAGCATGGTCAGGCAATCCATCACAGGAATTTGGAAGTGCAATTGATGACGAACGAATAAAGCTTGAGCCAAAAAGATTCACGACAAGCACGAAGTCATTCATAGCAAAGATAGTGCTTAAAATAAGAAGCTGGTTCTGACATACATGACTATTGCAGCTTGAAGTCAACGCAAACCCTGTAAGCTCCTGGTGCATATTGCCCGCACTTAACAACATTTAGCAACTTGAACTTTCTTACCTTATTTTTTACCTTTTCCAAGGCATTTTCAATTTCATCCTCATGCTCAAAATCATAGAGATGTATTACTGCATTTTTCTTTGCAGCAGCCAATGCACAATCCAGGAAGTCGCCTGCAGACTTTGGCAGGGGCATAATTATTCTGTCAAATTTTTTCTTCAGCTTAGCTGCTTCCTTCTTCACATCCCCCTTGATCAAAAAAACGTTCCTTGTTTTGTTCAGCCTGACATTTTCAGCAGCATACCTGTGTGCAATAGGGTTTAATTCAATGCCATAAACTTCTTTTGCATCAGAATTTTTGGCTATAACCAATGGGTATATGCCGACGCCAGAAAACATCACCAGTATATCTTCTCCCCTTTTGACAAGCCTCGCTATCCTAAGCCTTTCACTTCCAAGCCTTGGGGAAAAATAGCACTTCTCAACATCAAGTTTCACAGCAGCCCCATTTTCCTTGTGCAATGTTTCTTTTTTATCTTCACCTGCAATTATCTTAATTTTTTTTGTCCTGTATTTCCCGCCATGCACTTTGGTTTTCTTTGCAACAGTCCTTATGTTCTTGTTCAGCTTTATGAGCACATTGCCTATAATCTTCTCCTTTTTTTCAAGCTCTTTTGGAAATTCCGAGAATATAGCTATATTTCCTATTATGTCAAATGCTCTTGGCAACACTTCAAGTTCCTTGCTGGAAAGCCTGCCCTTTAATGAATCCCTCAACGAAACCATGTTAAGACCCGCCGAATATTATTACCAACACGCCTATGACCATTATAACAGTGCCGATTGCCTTCCTTTTCATGCCGTTTTCATGGAACATTCTGCCCCCAATTAAGACAACAAAAAAAACGTACATCTCGCTTAGGGCCATAACAAATGCTATCTTGGCTGTTGGAATTGAGATTGCAGTAAATTGTAGCAGCCTGTAAAATACCAACAATATTGCTAACAGCACCATCATCTTCAGGGACTTCAGCCCTGCATCATATGTCTTGAGCCCCCTGTAGAACAATGTAGTTATTGTGAAAAAATTAAGAGATATAAAAACATGCAATAACAGCACAAAGGTAGATGTCTTTATGTAATAGCTGCTATCACTATTAACAATGAACCTTATCAACAGAAAAGCGCATGAAAAGAAAAACAATGCTGTAAACAAGTAGCCAATATACCTGGACTTGCATAGTTTCTTGAAAGGCGCAACCAGATTATGCATGTGCTCTTGTGCCTGCAATACATAAGCGCCTGCAAGCAAAAGCAATATGCCTGCTGCCTGCATAAGCTTAATTTCTTCCTTGAGGAAAATAACAGCCAATATTGCTGTAATTGCAGTAGTAAACGTCGACAGCGGGGCCACAACTGAAACATCCATGTGCCTTATGGCTTTCATGTTGTAAAGAAAAGCTATTGTAAAAAGCGCTGAAATTACATATACTATTGCAATCTGTCCAGGCCTTAATTTAACATCAATAAAAAAAAGCAATGGCAATGATATTACTAGCATCAAAAATGATATTGCAGATGAGAACTCTATTGAATGCTCTTTCAGCAATGTTTTTTTTGTTATAACTACGAACAAGGCATTAACAATTGTACCCAATAAAACTATAAAATACCACTGCATCAGTAATCACCCAGGATTCTTTGCCCAATATCCTTTTTTACCCTTGATATCTTTGACAAAGTATTCTCTACCCTTTCCAGGCTGAAATCATGATCTTCCACCAATATTTTTTTAATGCGCCCTGTATCAATATGCCTCCATTTGAGCTCGTATTTCTTTTCAACAGGCATATTCCCAAATGTACTGTAGACTTCCCTCCAGTCGAAATCTGCTTTTAGGTCTGAAAACATCTTTCCATAGTCATTGTATTCCTTGACAAGCTTCAGTGCTTTCTTTGGCCCTATGCCTGCAACACCCCTTGGATTGTAATCTGTTCCGATCAATATTGAAAGAATTACAAGCTGCTCATGATTTATGCCTAAGTTCCAAAGAACATCACTGTACTCTATGAGGTAAGGGGCTATCTTTACAACCTCCCCTGACGGCATCCTCCTCTTTTGCGACAATGTCAAATTTGTCAACAATCTCGGAGCCTTGTACAGCAAGCAGTCATAGTCAGAACTCACAACATAATCGACATCTCCTTTTTTGCACATGTAAGATGCTTGCGCCTCTGCCTCGCTTGGCGCTTGTACATAAGGCAAACCCAATGCATCAATAAGTTCCTTGGCTTCTTTTATTATGTCTGGTGTAAGCCTTGAAGCCTGCTTCGAATATAGCAGCATCTCATCATCGCTCTCTGCGTCCTTCAGCCTTTCCTCAGCCATTCTTTTTGTTCTTTCCCTCTCTTCCTTTACTGCAAACTTGATTTCAGGTGGCTTGCCATCAAATACAAAGCTTACTTTTATCTTCCTTGCCATAAGGTTGGTAATCCTTGAGAATATTCCCACTAGATGTGATGTTACATTTCCATTTGAATCCATTAATGGGGTTCCATCCCTCTGCCTTATTGATGAAATAAACTGAAAAAGCATGTTTGATGTATCAATGGCCACCTTCTTGCCGCTAAGCTCATCAAAAGATATTTCTTTTTTTTCAACTATGCCTGACAGCTTTACGCCCATGCATTATAAAGCCCATAATAGATTTATATAAATTGCCATAGGAAAACTTAAAAAGAACGGCCATTTAATTTGATTAAAAGGGTGATTAGCATAATAAAGCAACGCATACTTGATCACAAAGGCGGAGTATATGTATACAGGGTGCATACGCACAAGCTTGAGTCGCTTGGCAATCCCATTTCGCATAATTTAAAAAAATACCTTTACTCTGTCTTCGATAGCTGCCCTGATGAACACTTTAACAATGGCAATTTAAGAAGTTCTGGCTTAAAATTCAAGGTAAACCTTAACACAGAATCAACAACAGGCCACGAAATAAATACCTTAAGCAAATATGGCCTTGTTGTAAACAATGACAGGTACAAGAACAACCATTCAAAAGTTCAAGTGTTCATGCTTGAGCATGACAATAAGACAATAGCAACAGAGGTCCCCATATGGGCCAGCAAGGATGAAGTAAGCCAGCATATGCCTTTGTTCACAAATCATGATTTCATAACAGGGCATATCGACCTTCTAAGAATAGAGGATGGCAAAATATGGGTATGGGACTACAAGCCTAATGCCCAGAGGGAAGAATATGCAACAACACAAGTTTATTTCTATGCATTGATGCTCTCCAAAAGGACAGGCATAGACCTAAGCAGATTTATGTGCGGCTATTTTGACAGCAGTTTTACTTATATATTTAATCCAGCTGCAAAAAACATAAGCATTGCAAATTACTTGCTATAGAAACCTTAAAAAAAGTTTATTCTATGTAATATCACATGGCAGATATCCAATTTTACCCAATTGATATAGACTACACAACCACCATTTTCGGCAAGGCTGTAATCCGCTTATTTGGGAGAACGCTTGACAACAAAACCATATGTTGCCTTGACAGGAATTTTGAGCCATATTTTTATGCAATCCCAGAAGAAGGCGCAGACATAGAGAAGATCTCTTCAAAGATAATGGGTTGCAAGGAAGATGATTCATTCGTGACTTCCATAGTAATAGAGCCAAAAAAAACCCTTGGAAATGCCATAACTGCCTTGAAAGTTTATGTAAACCATCCAAAAGACGTGCCTATAATGAGCAGACTCATCAAAGAAAGCATCGATGGGATAAAAGATACACAAGAAACAGACATTCTATTTGTGCGCAGGTACCTAATAAGCAAGGGTATAACTCCACTAATGATGTGCAGTGCCTCAGGCACCATAATAAAAGAGGATTTTAATGTAAGCTTTGTGCTTGACACAGAAAAAATAAATCCTGGCATCGAAAGCATAGACAAGCTTAAAGTGCTGTGCTTTGATATAGAAACATATGCATCAGAAAAAAAATACCCTGACAGCAGGATTGATCCAATAATATCTATTGCTTTGTATGGAGATAACTTCAAGAAAGTAATAACCTGGAAAAAGATAAACACCAACGTTGATGCAACATTTGTAAATAGCGAATCGGAGCTTATATCTGAATTTGTTAAATCAATAAAAGAATACCAGCCAGATTGCATATCTGGTTATTTTACAGACGGATTTGATTTCCCTTATTTGATTGAGCGCTCAAAAGTAAACAATGTAAGCCTTAATATCGGCATAGACAACTCGCAGCCAAAGCATAATAAACGCAATTTAGGCAGCATAAGGATAACAGGAATCCCCCATGTAGATTTGTTCAAGTTCGTAAGGCATGTGCTAAGAAATTCGCTTCAAGTTGAAAGCAACAGCTTGAACGATGTTTCATATGCCTTGCTCAAAGAAAAAAAGCTTGATATGGATATGGAAAGCATAGGCAGGATATGGGACAGTAACAATGATGATATAGGCAAAATCTTGGAATACAACTTAAAGGATGCAGAGCTTACCTACAAGCTGTTCAACAAGCTAAGCCAGGATATTTTTGAGCTGACAAAGCTCATAGGCCAGCAGCTAGATGATGTAATAAGGATGCAATTTGGCCAGCTGGTGGAATGGTACCTTATCAGGAAAACAAAGGACTTCAATGAAATTATACCAAACAAGCCTGGTTACAGCGAAAAATCAGAAAGGCTGGCTCATACATACCAGGGCGCATTCGTATACAGGCCAAAGCCAGGGCTTTATGAAAAACTTGCTGTATTTGACTTTCGTTCCCTGTACCCTAGCATAATAATAGCCCACAACATAGATCCTGGCACACTAAGCCAAAGCAAGGAAAATTCATATGAAAGCCCCGAACTAATCGATGAATCAGGGAAGCCTGTCCATTATTACTTTAATTATCTAAAAAGGGGGTTCATTCCAGAGGTTATAAAAGACCTCATCACAAGAAGGTCGAGAGTAAAGGAAATTATAAAAAAAGAAAAAAAGGATGATTTCATACTCCATGCAAGAAGCAACATACTGAAGCTGATAGCAAACTCTGCATATGGCATGTTTGGCTATGCTGGAGCCAGATGGTACTCGAAAGAATGTGCAGCATCCATAACTGCATACGGCAGGTTCTATATATTAAGGTCGATTGAAAAGGCCAAGAAGGATTTTGAGGTTGTATTCAGTGACACAGACAGCGTTGCAATAGCCCTTGGAAACAAGACAAAGCAAGATGCACTGAACTTCATGAAAGAAATAAATGAATCGTTGCCTCCTTTCATGGAACTTGAGCTTGAAAATTTCTATGATCGTGGCTTGTTTGTCATGAAAAAAAATGAGCTTCAAGGCGCAAAGAAAAAATATGCGCTGCTTGACGAGGATAACAATCTTAAGATCCGGGGATTTGAAGCCATAAGGCGCAATTGGAGCTACCTGGCAAAAGAAGTCCAGCTTAAGGTCCTTGAAATAATATTAAAGGACAATTCCATAGAAGAAGCTGTTGATTATGTCAAAAATATTATAAATGACCTGAGGAAAAAGAGCATACCATTGGAAAGGGCAATAATAAGGACCCAGCTAAGAAAGGAAATCAGGCATTATGAATCTATAGGCCCGCATGTAAAGGTCGCTAAAAATATGATGGCCAATGGAATAGACATAGGCATAGGCACAGTAATAAGATATGTTGTAACAGAAGGCAAAGGCATAATACGCGACCGTGCAAAGCTGCCAGAGGAATGCAATGAAAAAGAATATGATGCAGAATACTATATAAACAACCAGATCATTCCAGCAGTAAAGATGATTTTTGAATCAGTAGGATATTCAGAAGGGATATTAACTGAAAGCAATGAGCAAAGCAAGCTGAACAAGTTTTTTGGGGGTTAAAAAAAATGAAAAAATTATTTTTTGTATTAATGGCATTGGTATTATTGTCATCATGCTCAAAGCCACCGGTTCCAAACAATGGAAGCAATGGCAATCCTGTTCCCTTGACTGCAAGGGGTGTTGGATTCATGCCATCATCAGACTTTTTGCAGTCATTAAAAGATGCTGATTCTTCAGGCTCTTACATAGGATTTTACGCGCCATTTGACAAGAACAAGGACATACCTGAGATAGTTGCAGTAGCTTATGAGTACAAGCTGGATTCAGAGCCAATAGTAAATGTAAACTTCTTTGATGCCTCAACAGGCAAAACCCTGCCAGGATACTCAAAAGAAATATACAAGAAACAAGTTGTTAGCATAGCAGCAAGATACAAGCCAAAATACCTCGGAGTAGGAAACGAGATAAACCTTTATTCGGATGGCATGGACAAGGCAGCAGAGATATACAATGAAGTCTATGATGAAATAAAAAAATCATCCCCTGAAACAAAAGTTTTTGCTGTATTCCAATATGAGCATCTAGATGATGTTTCAGCAATAAACAAATTTAACATGGATGTTGTTGGTATTACATCCTATCCGTTCATCAAAGGGTACAAGTCACCAAGTGATATTCCAAAAGATTACTACAGCAAGCTGTCTTCTGTTAACAAGCCCATAATATTCACTGAAATAGGTCATAATTCTCTTGCTTCTGAAGATGACCAGGCTAACTTTATTGATGTATTTTACAGCAGGCTTTCAGAATACAACATAAAGCCAGAGATAGTTATCTGGGGCCTTCTTTATGACTACCCGCAAAAAGGTGGCATATGGAATGCAGGACTATTCACGAAAGATGGATCAAGCAAAAAGGTATTTTACAAGTGGACTTTCAAGGAATAATAATTAAAAATGGAATCAGACTACTTAAAGGCAGGAAAAATAGCGTCTGATGCCATCGTACTGGGAAAAAAGCTGATAAAAGAAGGTGCCTTGCTGCTGGACGTAACATGTGCAATAGAAGAAGAAATATTCAAGCATGAAGCAAAGCTTGCGTTTCCTGTTAACATCTCTATAAACCACATAGCAGCACACAATATTGTCCTGCCAAATGACTCAAGAACATTTACAAAAAATGACATTATAAAGCTTGACATCGGAGTCCATGTAAACGGCTTTGTAGCTGACACCGCAATAACAATAGACCTGACAGGCAAAAACGCAAGGCTTGTTAAGGCATCAGAAGATGCATTGAATGAAGCATTAAAAATCATCAAGCCAGGAACAAGTGTGAATGAAATAGGAAAGGTGATACATGAAAAGATAAGCTCTTTTGGATTTTCACCGATAAAAAACCTAAGCGGCCACATATTGCAGCAATACAAGGTACATGGCAATTTGACTATACCGAACTATGACAACAATGATAACACTAAATTAGAAGAAGGAATGGTAATTGCAATAGAGCCATTTGCCACAACTGGCGAAGGAATAGTAATAGAAGGAAAGCCATCCGGCATCTTTAGGTTGGAATCAAAAAAACCCATAAGAGATTTGCATGCAAGGAATATTCTGGAAGCAATAGAAAAAGGATTCAGGACATTGCCTTTCTCAAGGAGGTCTATAAATTTACCTATGAGGGATTTTGCACTATCCACTCTGGAAAAAGAAGGGATAATAATACAATACGCCCAACTAATCGAAAGGTCCCATGGGTTAGTAAGCCAGTTTGAGCATACAGTGATTGTTAAAGAAAAGCCGATTGTAACAACTGCAATATTGTGAATCTCCTATACATTATTTGAGTTTTAGCCCAAATAACAATGCACTTATCCTAATAGTGCTAGGTCTTCCTCAAGGTCCTGTATTGAATACTCTGATTTATAACCATTCTCAACCAAATACCTTTGCATTCCCCATATTGTAATTCCTGCAATCTTGGCAGCCTTGCTTAAGGTTATTTTTCTTGCTAGATAATCTTCTTTTACTTTCTTTTTTATGTAATCTGAAAAACCCAACTTTAATACAAACATTTGTAAATGCTCTTGTATTTTTCTTAAAGACATTCCAGAATAATACAGATTCATACAAGAAGTTATTTTATCTTCGTGGTTTTTCATCTTCAAGAAACCATCATCTATTGAAAATCTGTGAGAACAATCTTTTACATTTGTATCTTTGAACTTCGCCTCTGTTTTTGGTTTCTCTAACTCCATCTTTCTTAACGTTTTTTCCGTTGCATTTTTCACAAATTATTTCTTGGTTCATAATATATACTCCTTATGTATATTATTCTTAATGTATATAAGTATATAAACATTTCTATTCTGGAGTATATAACAAAAGATTTATATACTTTAGAAGTATAGTCTTAATATGCCATTAGTAGAGATAACCAAAAAAGGTTTTAAGTGCGAAAGGTGTAGCCATGAATGGATACCAAACGATATAAAGGAAAAACCAAAAGTATGTCCATCGTGTAAATCTCCATATTGGGATACTCCGAGAAGAAATGGAAGAGGTAAATGAATATGGTTAATGGAACACAAACCAGTGCATTTGGCACATCATCAAGAATAAACCACGATGCTACTAAGTTCTATAATTCAAAAATGTATAATGGACTAAATGGCAACAAAAAAGACCATTTTGAAAAAGAAAATCAACTTTCAAAAGAAATATTAAATAAAGTTTTTTGTTCTTCAAGTGAAAAAATGAAAGAGTTGCCAGACAATTCTATCCATTTGATGATAACCTCTCCACCTTACAATGTAGGTAAGGAATATGATAAAGATTTGAGTATGGAAGAATATTTAACATTATTAAAAAATGTTTTCAAAGAGATAAAAAGAGTGTTAGTTACTGGCGGAAGAGTTTGTATAAATATTGCTAATTTGGGAAGAAAACCTTACATCCCATTACATTCTCACATAATAAAAATCATGGAAGAGATTGGATTTTTAATGCGTGGAGAAATAATTTGGGATAAATCATCAAGTGCTGGAACTTCTACGGCATGGGGAAGTTGGCAAAGCGCAAAAAATCCAACATTAAGAGATATTCACGAGTATATTCTTATTTTCTCAAAAGATAATTATTCAAGATACAAAGATAAAAAGAAAGACACAATAACAAAAAATGAGTTTATGGATTTTACAAAGAGCATCTGGTCTTTTCCCGCTACGTCTGCTAAGAAAATAGGGCATCCTGCTCCTTTTCCTGAAGAACTTCCAAGAAGATTAATACATTTTTACTCTTT